>JANYJA010000042.1 GCA_025358575.1 Terriglobia bacterium | reverse complement strand
CCCTTCCGCGCCATGGGCATGCGCCGCCGCCTTGCGGTGCAGGGCGTGGGCTTCATCCACCAGTGCGTCGAGCTCGGCCTGCGTGAGCTGCGGCGTGTCCACATCGTCGCTGAGCGACAGCACCCCGCCGGTGGCGCAGGTCTTGATGACGTCGGCACCGTACTTGACGTTCAAGCGAACGGCGGCGCGCGCTTCGTCTGGACTGTTGACAATGCCGTCCACCACCCCGGTTTCGCGACCGAAGAGGCCCACGCGGTAGCCGGTGTTGTCGCAGTGACCACCGGTCGAGCCAATAGCGTGCACGGAAACTAGCATGCGCGGTCCCACGATTTTTCCGTTCCGGACGGCGTTTCGCAGGCTCACGTCAATGAAGTCGCGCGATCCCACATCGCGCACGGTAGTGAACCCGGCCATCAACGTGGCTTTTAGATTCCCGGTTGCATCGAGCGCCATTTCCGGGATGGGCTTGTGAAGGCTGTCAAGCTCGGCTTGTTTCCAATCGTCGGAATAGCTGCCGGAGAGGTGTGTGTGGGCGTCGATGAAGCCGGGCAATAGCGTAGAGTCGCCGAGATCGATCGCCTCGGCGTTATCGGGGATGCGGGCGGAGCTGCCGACATCCAGAATCTTCCCGTCGGCGAGGACCAGCAGACCGGGCGAACTCATGACTCGGCCGTCAAACATGCGGGCAGCTTTGAGAACGATGGGGCGTGTTTGCGCGGCTGCGAGAGCACTGAAGATCAAGGCTGTCAATAGGAAACGCATCTCGATCACTGTAGCGCAATTACTCCTGACGAAGGATTTCCAAAGGCTTCTGGCCCAGAATACGAAAGCTTGCCAGCCATCCGGCGACGTTGGCGACGAATGCCGTGGCGGCGATCGACAGGAGGTTCGGGACCCAATCTACGTGGAATTGGGCGTCAAAAAGCCGGCGCAGAAGCAGGGCGGTGAACGCCGTGGCGAGCAGGCTTCCCATGAGTCCCGCAACCACACCCAGGATCAGAAACTCGATGGAGAAAATTTCGGCCACGCGGTTGCGAGTGGCACCGAGCGTTTTGAGAATTACCACTTCACGAATACGCCGGAAGCGCGTGCCGGCCACGCTGGAGGCCAGGATGATCGCGCCAGCAAGGATTGCAAAAGCTGAGATGAACCGGATGACAAGCGAGATCTGATCGACCACCTCCTGGATTATCTGCATTACGTCGGCGACGTTGACGATAGTAACGGTGGGAAAGCGCTGGTAGATGGCGCGCTGCATGGCGCCGACCAAAGGCGGCTTCACTCGAACGCTGCCATAGTAAATCACCGGGAGGCCGTCAAGCGCGCCCGGCGTGAATAGAAACTCGATGCGCGCGCTCAGGCGTATGGCTTCAGTGCGGTGGATCGACGCCACGACGGACGAAAACTGACGGGCGGGCGTGGACCAGTCTATCTTTGCCCCTGGATGCAGATTCAGCGTTTTGGCGGCCTCCTCGGAAACGGACACTTGCATCAACGCCGACGGTTGCGCGTCAGTCCAAAACTTGCCTTCGATGACCGAAGTGTGAGGGGGAAGCGACGCCGCCGTGGTGACCGAAGTAGTCCCGCGAAATCTTCGCGAGTACCCCACCAGGTTGCGCTTTTCGAGCGGCCCTCCATCGATTGAGGCGATCCGCGCCGCGACCGAACCGATAATTTCCGGCGAGCCTTCAATGCCCATCTGACGCGAGAGCAGATCTTCGACGGCCGCGCGATTACGCGGGGTGATGTCGAGCAAAAAAACATTCGGCATGCCGGGGGGCGCGCTCAGCATCATCTCGGTGAGCATGCCGCGCTGCACCAAATATATTGTGAGGGTGAACATGACGCCGATGCCCAGCGCGACGAGCGCGGCCTGCGCGTGGTTGCCCGGCCTGTAGAGGTTGGCAATGCCATGGCGCATGCTGGGGCGGAGCGCTCGCCCGGCGCCTTTGCTGAATGATTTCAAGCCGCGCAGCAGAAGCCACGCGACGCCAGCCAGGGCAACAAGACTGACCACCAACGCCAGCACGAAGTAGACTCCCATCCGCAACGAGGCGCTGAGCCAACCGGCGATGCCTCCAATGCCGACAAGGATCAGCAGTGTGGCGACCATCGCGGCGCGGGCTTGGCGCAATCGTACCCACCGGCCCGCGCGCTGTTCCGTCATCTCACGCCGGAAAATGAGGCCGGGACGGATGCGGCGAATCGATAACAGCGGGGGCAGCGTAAACAGGAGCGTCGAGAGCAGACCGATGGCGAGACCCTGGCCCGCGGAAAGAAGATCGATGGAAAATTTTGGCGTGACGGAAAAGTAATGCGCAATCAGAATCGGAAATGCGCGCTGCACGGCGACGCCGCAAATTATACCAAGCAGGCCGCCGGCCAAACCAAGGGCCAGTGTCTGCAAGAGGTAAATTCGAACGATTTGCGAGGAGCGCGCGCCGAGGCATTTCATCACGGCGATGGAATCCATCTTCTGCTGGAGATGAGCTTGAATGGCTGTGGCGACGCCTAGCGCGCCGACGATGAGAGCGATCAGGCTGACCAGACTTAAGAAGGTGGTGGCGCGCTCCAGGCCTGCTTCGATGATGGGATGCGTTTGACGGAAATCGGCAATCAGTGCCTCTGGAAAAGTCTTCTTCAGGTTGGCGCGGACGGTTTCGATGTTCGTGGTGGGCGGGATGCGGAACAGGAAGCGCTCCGAGGCGCGGCTGCCGGCAATGAGAAGATCGGCGCGGGCGAGGCCCTCACGCGACATCATGACGCGGGGGCCGACGTTCAAGCTGCCTGCCATTCGGTCGGGTTCGCCGAGAACGGTACCGGCGATGCGGAAACTTTGACCGCCGATGCGAACGGAATCGCCGATGCGCAGGTTCAGCCGCGGCAGTAAGTCCTCGGAAACGGCGACGGTTTCGGCGGTGAGCCTGGCGGCAAGAGGGCCGGGCGGGTCCAGTTTGACGGCTCCATAAAACGGGTAGACGCGGGGATCGACGGCTTTCACGGAGACCAGCACGGGGTTGGCAGCCGCGCTGGCGGACAGCATCGTGACGGTTTCGGTGATCCATGTTCGACGCACGCCGCCTGTTGCGAGTTGGTCCATGGCGGCGGTTTGCTGCGGCGATGGAAGCGCGAAGACGCGCACTGAAAGGTCCGCGGCCATCAGGGTGCGGGCTTCGCGGAGCAGCATTGTTTCGAAGGCGCGGCTGAATCCGCGAACTCCCGTGAGCGATGCTACGCCGACCGCGACGGCTATGACCACGAACAGGAATTTTGCGGCTGACGCGCGCGCTTCGCGCCAAGCGATTTTGAGAGCGGTGCGCATCAGGAGACCACCTGGGCGCCAAACGTGGTCTCCTGCAGCTCATCGCTGAGGATGAGCCCGTCGCGAAGAGTAATGCGCCGGTTCGCGTGAGCGGCTAGTTCGGGATCGTGCGTCACCAGGATCAGCGTGGTCTTCTCGCGCTGGTTCAGATCCAGCAGAAGTTCCAGAATGTGACGGCCGTTGGCGCTGTCGAGATTTCCAGTCGGTTCGTCGGCCATCAGAATTGGGGGATGCACCATGAAGGCTCGCGCCAGGGCCACGCGCTGTTGTTCTCCGCCGGAAAGCTGCACCGGATAGTGATCGCGGCGTTCGGACAAACCGACGCGTTCGAGCAGTTCGCGCGCGCGGCCCGCGATGTCGCCTTTCACGCCCGTTAATTCGGCGGGGAGTAAAACATTTTCCTCCGCGGTTAGCGTGGGAATCAAATGATAAGACTGAAAAACGAACCCGATCTTACGCCCGCGAACCAGCGCAAGCTCGTCTTCAGCCATGCCGGTAATGTCGGTGCCATCGAGAATCACCTTGCCTGAAGTGGCTTCGTCGAGGCCGGCCAGCAGGCCAAGGAGCGTGCTCTTGCCGCTGCCTGAGGGACCCATGATGGCGACAAACTGTCCGGCTGGAATGGTGAAATCGATGCCGCGCAGGATTTCGACGCGGTGTGCGCCGTTGACGATGGTTCGGGTCAGCGAGGAAACGACGATGATCGGAGTTTGAGTGGGCGTCATTTATGATGGCATCAGCAATGAATACGCTCTTTAAGATGACAGCGTTCGCGCTCTGGTTGCTGTTTTCCGCGTGCGGCACGGCTCCGCGGAAGCCAGTGTCAGCGACGGTGGAACAGCCCGTTCAAGTGGCAGCAGTTCCAGAAGCGAAAGACGCCCGGCCGGTGATCGCCGCCTTCGGGGACAGTCTCTCGGCGGGGTTCGGCGTGGAATCGGGCAACAGCTATCCCGATTATCTGCAAAAACTGATCGACTCGAAGGGCCTTCCATATCGGGTATTTAACGCCGGGGTCAGCGGCGACACGACGACGGACGGCGTTGAGAGGCTCGACTCCGTGCTCGCGCTTCATCCGGCGATCGTGATTCTGGAGTTTGGCGGAAATGACGGATTGCGCGGACTAGCGGTCGAGAGCACGCGGCAGAATCTGGATCGGATGATCACGGAGTTGCAGCGCGGGGGTGCGCGGGTGGTGCTTGCGGGCATGACACTGCCACGCAATTACGGGCCTGATTTTATTCACTCGTTCGAGAAAATTTACGTGGATCTGGCGAAAGAACATCATCTGGCGAGGATTCCATTTCTGCTGCGCGGAGTTGCCGGAACGAAGGACATGCAGCAGGACGGAATTCATCCCACGGCTGCGGGCAATGCGCGCGTGGCCGCGCTGGTGATGAGCTATTTGGAACCGATGCTCAGAAGGTGACCGCCAATAAAAAAGGAGCGAACGTGTCCGCCCGCTCCCGCATCGGATTCAGATGAGGCTTACAAGCCCGTGGCGCAAAGGCCGCCGCTCGCATTCAGCCAATTCTGCTGAATCAGATAGTCGAAAGAACCAAGCTTCATGTTAGCCACGGCACCGTTGCCGGTAGTGTAGGTGGTCCCGTATTTGTAGGCGCACTTGTCGGCGTTTTCGTAACCGCGCCGGTCGTACCAGGCGTTGAGGTCGGGGTCGCTGACGGCTTCTTCGAATTCATGCGCGATCACGGAAGCCATCTCATCGGCGCCCACATTTCCGTTCGGGCTGATGGTGGTGTTCATGGAAGCGCAGGATGTGATGCAACGCGCGCCGTTGCCGACAAAGGAGTACTTGATGTCCGTGCTGCCGATGGTGGCGTGGGTATGGAAGCCGCAGTACTGCGTGCAGAAGCCGGAAGTCTCGTTCACGTCCTGCGAAGTCAGTACCAGGTAAACCGCATTGGCGTCGCTCGGAAGGTGGCCCCCGGTGATAGCGGACGTGACTACGGCTTGGAGGCTGGAATCGGTCAGATTCGACCCTTGCGAATAGTTATCGTTGTAGCTTCCCGCCAGAGAAGCGGAATTGATCACGTGCACGTTGGAACCGTTGTAATAGGTGGTTTCAATGTTGAAATACGGGGACGGGGCGAAGTTGTTGGCGAAATTGGTCAAGATTGTGGTGGCGGAATTGTTGGACCAGTTACCGTACCAGATGTAGTACATTTTCGCCGGGGCGCTGGTACCCATAAGCGGCCCGCCGTGATAAAAGATTCCGTTGCCGGAAGCCTTTATTGCGTTTCCTTTCCCGGTAGGAGCAACGTCCTTATCGAGAACATCCTGGGCCATGGCAGACCCGGACAGAATCATAATGCCAGCCGCGAACGCGGCCGTGAGTGTAGTTTTCACGTGTTTTTCCTTAAATTCCGGGTAATAAAACCCGGTTAAAAATATTACAACGGATGTAATCTTTTGTACCACGGGTCTTAAATTATTTGCAAACAGATAGAATCAAACGATGTCTTTAGTCGTTGTGGGTTCGGTGGCGTACGACGGGGTCGAGACGCCGCACGGAAAAGTGGATCGAATGCTCGGCGGGGCGTGCACGTATATTTCGTTGGCCGCGAGTTTTTTCACGAAGGTGCGCATCGTCGCGGTGGTTGGTGAGGATTTCGCTCAGGAAGATATCGATCTGCTCACGCGGCACGGAATCGACTTGGAAGGTTTGGAACGAGTTCCGGGGAAGACATTTTTCTGGGCGGGTGTCTATTCGCATGACATGAACGATCGCGAGACGCTGACGACGGAGCTAAATGTGTTCGCCGATTTTCAGCCGAAATTGCCGGATTCTTACCGGTCGCAGCCCTATCTGCTGCTGGGCAACATTCAACCCGAATTGCAGAAATCCGTTCGCGAGCAGATGAACGGCGTAAAGCTCAGCGGCGGCGACACCATGAATTACTGGATTAGCGACTTTCGCTCGCAGTTACTCGTCACGATCGCGGGCTGGGACTTTCTGCTGATCAACGACGCTGAGGCCCGGATGTTATCCGGTGAGCACAACCTGAGGCGGGCGGCGGCGGAAATTCTGGCCATGGGGCCCAAGATTCTGGTGATCAAACGCGGCGAATATGGCGCTATTTTGTTTCATCGCGACCGCCACTTCATGGTCCCGGGATACCTTTTGCAGGAAGTGTTCGACCCCACCGGCGCGGGAGATTGTTTCGCCGGCGGCTTCATCGGTTATTTGGCCGCGCGGGGCGTGGACGCCTCATCCGACAATATCGGCGATGCCGAGCTGCGACGCGCCGTAATTTACGGATCGGTGATGGGCAGCTTCTGCTGCGAGAAATTCGGCGTGGACCGGTTTCGGACATTGACAAAACCGGAGATCGACGAGCGGTTCAATGAGTTTCGGACGTGCACGGAGTTCTAGCGCGGCACCGGAGGCTTGTAATTGTAATCGCGCTGGCGGCGCTGACCAGCACGCTTTCGAGCCTCTACTTTTACCGGATCGGGTCACTCCTTTACTTCGGCGATGCCGAAGCTCATTTGAACATCGCGCGGCGGCTGGTGGATTCCACTACGCCCGGCGTGGATCAGTTGGGCAGTCCGTGGCTGCCGCTCCCCCATATTCTGATGGCGCCATGGGCGTCGTCCATGTTTCTGTGGCGGACTGGTATTGCGGGATGCATCTCGGGCGGAATTTGTTTCGTCGCCGCGTGCGCGTTTCTATATGCGGCCGTTCGGCGGCTATTCGGTGAATCACCGGCGTGCGTTGCGGTCGCGGTGCTGGCGTTGAATCCCAACACTCTCTATCTGCAATCCATTCCAATGACTGAACCAGTGTTTCTCGCGGCGCTACTGGGGGTCTTTTATTTTACGGTCAGCGGGTCCGTTGTGGGAGCGGGAATTATGGCGCTGGCCGCCTCGCTCACGCGTTACGAAGGCTGGTTTTTGCTGCCGTTTGTCGCTTTGTATTTTTTGCGAAAGCGCGGCTGGCTGCCCGCGGTCGGCTTCAGTTTGCTGGCTGCGGCCGGTCCCCTTTGGTGGCTGGCCTATAACGGGTGGTATTTCGGGAACGCACTCGACTTTTACAACGGACCATACTCCGCACAAGCAATCCAGGGCGCAGCCTGGTATCCGGGGCGTGGTCAGTGGTCAACTTCTTTCGAGTATTACTTTACAACTGTGCGCCTCGTCGTAGGCCGCCCTTTTGTCTGGATATGTGGCATCGGACTGGTTGTCGCATTTTTCAAGCGCGTCTATTGGCCGGTATTCTTCCTCGCGCTTCCGCCATTCTTTTACCTGTGGAGCATGCATTCGGCTAGCACTCCGATTCACGTTCCGGTGCTCTGGCCTTTCTCTTACTACAACACGCGCTATGGTCTGGCGGCCATGCCATTGGCCGCGCTTGGAGCAGCGGCGGTCGCGAGCCTCTCTCCGCGCAGCACCCTCGTGGCCGCTTCGCTGGTCGTCATCGCGGTCGCGGGCTGGCTTTGGAAGCCGGGTCCAGAAACGTGGATCACCTGGAAAGAATCGCAGGTCAATTCCGTGGCGCGCCGCGCCTGGACGCAGCAGGCCGGCGAATTTCTTCGAGGGCGTCTCAGCCCCGGCGACCGAGTCTTCTCAGGCTTTAGTGATATCACCGGGATCTATCGCGTCGCGGAAATCCCGTTAGCGCGTACCTTGACGCCGAACAACGGCGTCGCATGGGCGATGGCGACATCGCGTCTCGACCTTTTTCTCTGGGAGCGCTGGGCGGTGGCGCAAACGGATGAAGAGGTCGACCGCGCCGTCACACGCGCGGGCTCTAAGTTTGAACTCGTCCGGAAGGTGAAGGTTCAAGGTGCGCCGGATTTGAACATCTACTATCGTCAGGAAGTTCCCAAATGAAAATTCCATTCTGTAAGGCGCATGGAGCCAAGAACGACTTCCTGCTCACCTGGGCTGCTGAAACTTCTCACTTCACGCCGCAGGCGGCTCGCGCCATCTGCGATCGTTACACCGGCGTCGGCGCCGATGGATGGATGCTGGTGGACGACGCCCCGAGCATTCGTCTGCTGAATTCCGATGGCAGCGAGGCTGAACTCTCCGGCAATGGAACGCGTTGCGCGGCCGCGTTCCTGATCCACAGCGGTAAGGCGGCGGACAAATTCTCGATCCGCACTGGCGCGGGCGAAAAGCAACTGCGGCTCATCGAGCGCCAGGGTCTAAAGTACGTTTTCGAGATGAACATGGGCATGCCGCGCGTGATCGATCCGCGTTTTCGCTTGCCGCTTCGCGCTGGCTCCCGCGAGGTGACGCTTGTCGATGTGGGTAATCCGCAATGCGTCTTGTTGGTCCCGAACTTTGAAGTCGACTGGCGCGCGCTAGGCGCGGAAATCGAAAGTCACGCGCATTTTCCGCGCCGGACAAATGTCTCGTTCGTGCGGCGCGTCGACAATCACACTATCGACGTTCGTTTTTATGAGCGCGGAGCGGGCCAAACCATGAGTTCGGGCACCGGTTCGACTGGAGCGGTGGTGGCGGCCGTCACCCACGGCTGGGTCCAAAGCCCGGTAACGGTGATCACTCCTGCGGGGAATCTAGCGCTTCGCTGGGAAGGCGATATGTTCCTTACCGGCCCCGCCGAAATCGTCGCTGAGGGCGTTTTCCACTATGATGAGGCTTGAATGCTTAAAACGGCGGCGACTGCCGAAATTCTCGAAGAAAAAATTCGTTCGCGCAACGCTCGGGTGGGCATCGTAGGGCTCGGTTACGTCGGTCTGCCCTTAGCTGTCGAGTATGCGCGCGCCGGTTTTGAAGTCACGGGGATCGATCTTAGCGAATCCAAAATCGCTCAAGTTAACGCGGGCCAGTCTTATATCGGCGACATTGCCGCGGCGGATGTGAAAACTCTGGTTGACGCCGGCAAACTGCGGGCTACAACCGATTTTTCGGTGATTCGCGACTTGGATACGGTTAACATTTGCGTTCCTACACCGCTCCGCAAGACCAAGGACCCCGATATGAGTTTCATTGTCGCGGCCTGTCAGGAGATCGTGCATTATTTTCATGAGGGCATGTTGATCATCCTGGAATCGACCACCTATCCCGGCACCACGGACGAGCTGGTTCTGCCGATGCTTGAAAAATCGGGATTGCGCGTCGGCAAAGACTTTTTCCTATGCTTTTCTCCGGAACGCGTCGATCCTGGCAACCCGAACTTTCAGACACTTAATATCCCAAAAGTGGTCGGCGGCACCACGACTGCGTGCACCGAGATGGGCAGAATTTTTTACTCGCAGGCGCTCCACACCGTCGTGCCGGTCAGTTCCACCCAAGTGGCGGAAATGGTCAAACTGCTGGAGAATACCTTCCGCATGATCAATATTGGCTTGGCTAATGAAATTGCCATCATGTGCCACGGCATGGGAATTAACGTATGGGAAGTGATCGAAGCGGCGGCTACCAAACCCTTTGGCTTTATGCCGTTTTATCCGGGCCCCGGACTGGGCGGCCACTGTATTCCAATCGACCCTTTCTACCTTTCCTGGAAGACCAAGCAGGCCGGAATCGAAGCGCGTTTCATTGAACTCGCCGGCCAGATCAACGGCCAAATGCCTCATTTCGTCGTGGAGAAGATTCAAAGTGCACTGAACGATCGCGGCAAGCCAGTGAAAGGCTCCCGTATCCATATATATGGGGTATCTTACAAACGAGATATTGACGACGTGCGTGAATCCCCGGCGCTCGACATCATGCTGCTGCTGCTGCGCAAGGGTGGCGTCCTGTCCTATACCGATCCGCACGTTCCTGTTCTGAAGCTGGGCAGTGCCGAAATGCGGTCGGTGGAAGGGTCCGTAGCCGATGCCGATTGCGTGGTGGTGGTAACCGATCACTCCAGTTTCGATTACCCGGCTCTGGCTCGGGACGCTATACTGATCGTAGATACCCGAAATGCGCTGAAGGGCATCGAATCCGAAAAAATCGTGCGTCTGTAGGTCGGAGGCGCAACCCGGAGGCGCAACCCGATTGACATCCTCTGCGTCAAGGAGGAAGATCTACTACTAGGAGAACTCCATGCTTCGGTGTTCAAGGGAAATTTTCTTTATCGGTGCTCTGGCATCCGTTTCAGGTGTCGCCGCACTCGCGCAGTCCGTCATTTCAGCCCATTCGGGCGTGCTGCACTACTCCGAGGGAGCTGTCTTCGTTGGTGGCCAGCAGGTCGACAATAGCAAGTTTGGCGTGTTCCCGGACATCAAGGAAAACGGACATTTGCGCACGGAGCAGGGGCGCGCGGAGGTTTTGCTGACTCCGGGAGTGTTTCTCCGGGTGGGCGAGAGTTCCGATATTCGGATGATCACCAATCGCCTGATCGATACACGCGTTGAGATTGTTTCGGGCAGCGCCATGGTGGAATCCGACGACCCGCTGAAGGATAACGCGGTCACCATCGTCTATAAAGATTTCACGGTGAGCTTAAAGAAGCATGGAATCTACGGGTTTGAAACGGATCCGCCGCAACTGAAGGTTTATTCGGGTGAGGCTGAAGTGGAATCCGGCGGGAATCGCGTGACGGTGAGAGAAGGCAAGTTGCTTCCGTTTACCGCGGCCATGGCGATTGAAAAGTTCGACAGTAAAGAAGGCGATTCCCTCTATGTATGGAGCAAACGCCGCTCCTCTTACGTATCGGTTGCCAATCTCTCCGCCGCGAAACAGGTGAGTGACAATTCGAGCACATGGAATTCCGCGTCCTGGTACTTCAACCCTTACTATGGAATGTACACTTATATTCCAATGCGCGGAACGTATATCAACCCGTTTGGTTATGGCTTCTACAGCCCGTACACCGTGTACTCGGCTTACTCGCCTCGCTATTATGGCGGAGGTTATAACAATAACAGCAGCGGCTCATCCGGCTTCGGCAACAACTTGCCCCTGACTTCCACCGGGCGTTCAGCCGCGGTGTCGGTCGCGGCAACGCCGAGCGTTAGCAACTCCGTATCGAGCGGAAGTGTTTCGCGCGCTGGAGGCGGCTCGGGCGGCAGCGGTCACGCGGGCGGCTCGGGACACTAGCACTAGCATTTACTGCTTCAACGTTTCCTCGAAGAAACCGGCGATTGTTTCGTTGAGATGCTGCCTTGCAGCCCCTCCTACGCCGTGTGACTTCTGCGGGTAGATCACCATCCGGAACTGCTTGTCGGCTTTTTCCAGTGCGTCGGCCATTTGCATTGTGTTTTGAAAGTGGACGTTGTCATCTTCCACGTTGTGCAGGATGAGCAGCTTGGAATCTAGATTCCTGGCCTGATTTACAGGGGAGCTGTCTTCGTACCCTTTGCTATTTTCGTCCGGCAGACCCATATAGCGTTCGGTATAGATGGTGTCGTAATTTCGCCAATTGGTTACGGGGGCACCCGCAACGCCGGCGCGGAACAGGCCGGGAGCGTTGCAGAGTGTAAACAGCGTCATATAGCCCCCGTAACTCCAGCCGAAAATGCCCATGCGCGTCGTGTCCGCATATCCAAGCGTTTGCAAATACTTGATGCCGTCCTTTTGATCTGCCAGTTCGTGGGCGCCCATGTTGTGATAGATGGTGCTCTCCCAGGCGTGACCGCGACCACGGGACCCGCGATTATCAAGCTGCCAGATGAGAAAACCGCGCTGCGCCAGCACTTGGTCCAGGTTAGCGCCGGGCCAGGAATTTCTAATGGTTTGGACACCAGGACCGCCATAAACCATAACGATGACGGGGTACTTCTTGGCGGGATCGAAGTTGGGTGGCTTGATAATACGGGCATAGAGTAGCGCGCCATCGGCGGCTTTAGTGTTCACAATTTCCGTCGGGCGCAGTTCGAAATTGTCAATGATCGACTTATCGGCTTCGCGAAAGACGGCGACTTGGGTGCCGCTCGAATCGTAAAGGGTGCTAACTGGAGGCTGGGTCAGGCTGGAGAATGTGTCGAGGTAGTAATCCGCTGTCGGACTCATCGAAATTGAGTGCGTCCCAGGGCCGGATGTGAGCTTGCGCTTGTGCTTTCCGTCCAGACGCACGACGTACATCTGGCGCTCGAGCGGGCTGTCTTCGGAAGAAACGTAGTAAATCTGCTGGGCTTGTTCATCAATTCCGGCCACGTTCTCGACTTCCCATTCGCCGCGGGTGATTTGATGCTGGAGCTTGCCCTCTATGGAATAAAGGTAGAGGTGGCGGAAACCGTCGCGTTCGCTCGACCAGAGGAAATGTTTTCCGTCGGCAAAAAAGTGGGGAGCATCGGCGATATTGATCCAGTAGGGATCTTCCTCATGAAGTAGCACCCGCGACTCGCCGGTGGACGCGTTTGCCGCCAGAAGGTCCAGCCGATTCTGCGTGCGGTTCAGGCGTTCCACGGCGAGCGCTTTACTATCGGGCAGCCAAGCTAAGCGGGCGATCAGGAAATCGCGCGTTTCACCGAAATTCATCCACCTCGTAGGGCCCCCTTTTACGGCGACTACGCCGACGCGCACGTCGGCATTGGGATCGCCGGGCTTGGGATAACGCTCCGGTTCGAGAATGCCACGCGCGCCAAGCAGCGAGACTTGCGGGAACACTGGCTCGTGGGCGATATCAAATTGAAGGTAAGCGATGTGCGCGCTGTCGGGCGACCACCAGTGCGCGGTTCCGAGGTCGAGCTCTTCGGGGTAGACCCAATCCATCTGGCCGTTGAGCAGCGTGGCTGTGCCGTCGGAAGTGAGCCGCGTGACTTTCTTCGTGGCGATTTCGAGGGAGTAAAGATCGGGCCCGCGGCGGAATGAGATGAAACGATTGTCGGGCGAGAGCTTGGGATCGCGTTCGACATCGGGGGTTGTAGTGAGTTGATCGAAAGCGCCGTTTTCGACATTCAGGACGAAAAGATCGCCTCCCGTGCTGACGAGCATCTGCTTGCCCGAAGCGAACCATTGCAGCGGTTGCTCACCGACGCGGCGATTGGTCCAGTCGAAGACCCGGGGCGGTTCGACTTTCACTGCCGCCTGTTCGAGCTTGTCCATGGAGACAAGTTCGCGACGCTTGCCAGAGGGAACGTCGTACAGCATGAGCTTGCGCTTCTCCTCGTAAGTGAAGCGCTTGCCGTTAGGCGCCCAAATTATGGAGCCGCCGCGATCCGGGGGCGGGGTCATCAATGACTCGATGGTTACGGGCTTCTTCTCGGCGTGAAGCGCGGCGGTAAGGAGCAAGGAGGCAAGAAATCTCATGGTTTTCTGGCGAAGGCAAAGCCCATTATCGCCCCCGGGGGGACATAACTTGCGTCGCAAACTTTACTGCGTCAATTCAAACGCGAAGATGCCGCTGCCGGCTGCCACCGCGACGGTTTGCTTGCCTTCACTCATGAATGTCACCGGGTTCGCGCGAATGATCCCGCCCGTATTCATGCGCCACATTTCTTTTCCGGTTTCGGCATCGAGCGCGAAGAAATAGCCCTCGTCGCTGCCACCGAACACGAGCTTGCCGGCGGTCGAAAGAACTCCGGCCCACGGCTTGGTCAGCAGCTTGTACTCCCACACGCGCTCGCCGGTTTTAGGATTGAGGGCGCGAATGGCGCCGGTGCCCGGATCGTCGGGCAAATCGATCAGGGGCACGCTGCCGATATAGCGGTTGCCCGGGCTATATTGCTGTTCGCCTTTTCGATAGACGCTCTTATTTTCCCAGGCCGCCAGGTAGAACAGTTTCGTTTGCGGGCTGTAGCTCGGCGAGTACCAGTTGGTTGCTCCCTGGACGCCGGGGAATATATAAGTGCCTTCGGCCGAAGGGTCGGTATTTGGCAGTTTGATGGGTTTGCCATTCACATCCAGGCCCTTCGCCCAGGTTTGAGTGGCGAACGCGCCGCCGCGCAGAAATTGTCCGGTCTGGCGATCCAGCACGTACGCGAACCCGTTTCGATGCGCCCAGTAAACCAGCTTCCGGCGCTGCCCGTTCCATTCGTCATCCACCAGAACCGGGACCTGGACGGCATCCCAATCGTGAACATCGTGCGGCACAAACTGGAAATGCCACTTCAGAGTGCCCGTATCGGCATCGAGCGCGATGGCGCTGTCGCTATATAGGTTGTCGCCGGGCCGCGAGTCCCCGTTCCAATCGGGAGAAGGATTCCCGGTCCCCCAAATCAACAGGTTCTGCTCCGGATCGAATGACCCTGTAACCCAAGTCGGCGCTCCGCCGGTTTTCCAAGCGGCGGAGCCATGGGGCCAAGTCTCACTTCCGGCCTGGCCGGGTTCTGGAATGGTCCAGAAGCGCCATCGCCGCTTGCCGGTCTTGGCATCATAGGCGTCGAGGAAGCCGCGAACCCCGTATTCGCCTCCGCTGATGCCACAAACGATCATGTCCTTAACGGCGAGCGGAGCCACGGTGATGCTGTGCCCCGTCTTGTAATCCGCCACGGTCACATCCCACAGCACCGCTCCGGTCTTCGCATCGAGCGACACCAGATGCGCGTCAACGGTGCCTATGAACACGCGATCTCCGAGGAGCGCGACCCCGCGATTGACCTGTCCGCAGCAGACATTGATTTTAGGCGGAAGCTCGCGGCGATAGCGCCAGAACTGCCGCCCCGTGGCCGGATCGAGCGCCACCACATTGCTGGGCGGTTCGGTCACGTACATCACGCCGTCCGCAACCAGGGGGGTGGTCTCGACGAAAATCGTCGTCGGCATTTGATATACCCACTTCACCTTCAAGTGCCCGGCATTCTCCCGGTTAATCTGGTCTAACGCGCTGTGCCGCCACCCTTGATAATTGCCCGAGTACGTCATCCAATTGCCTGGTTCGCGGTCAGCATTAGAGATTCGTTCGCTGGTCACCTGCGCGGTCATGCAAGACGCAGTCAAAATTATCCAGATAAATTGGGTCATCGAGAACTCCCTGCGTCCGCTCGCAACGGTGCCGGACGCAACGACGAAAGATAAGCCACCAGATCACTGAGTTCGCGAGCACCCAGCGAGTCACGATACGACGGCATCTTGGAGGTCTTGTCGATCCGATATGCCGCAAGATCGGATTTTTGCATCGACTGAAGTTGCTCTTTGAGGTCCATAAATTGAACCGTGTAGGTGTCCTCGTTCATGAGAAATCCGGTGTAGTCGCGACCGTCCTTTGTGGTGAGGGTAACCACCCAATAACGCGGCCGCACATCCGCATTGGGATCGAGGACAGCCTGCCGAAGATGCTCGGGTGAGCGCATCTGTCCGATGTTGGTGAGATCGGGACCCACGCGCCCGCCTTCTCCGGCTACCCGGTGACATTGTGCGCAGCCCTTGCCGCGGAAAACGGATTGGCCAGCTTCCGGATTGCCGTTGGAGGCCGTGTGGGACCGGGCGCTCAGCGACCGAATGTACGAGACCACTTGCCAGACGCGATCTTCGGAATAGAACAGCCCAGGCATTTCCGTGCCGGCGATGCCATCCGAGATGTTCGCCAGGAGGTCGGCGTCGCTCGAGCCGTGATAAAAGATGCCGGTGGTCAAGTTCGGCCCGCGCCCGCCCTCGGCCGTGAAGCCATGACATGGGGCACAATGAGAGCGAAACGTGGCGGCACCCGCGGCTACGTCGGCTGGCGATCCACGCGGGTTGGCGCCTAGCAGTATCGCGGCACAACCAAATAGCACAAACCTGGACATGGGCCTCCTCCTCCATCGGGGAATTGCGAGTATTCTATCGCGAATTGGTGAGATCTGCCGATCGATATACGATAGTTTAAGTCCTTATTCAACTATCGGAGTCAGATTGCAAACCATTTGCCTAATTCGACTGGTCATACGGTGAGTGTTTTCATAGGATCGTGTGAGGGATTGCAATTGAGTAGCCTTTTTCAGATCAAAGTTCTTTTGATTCTAGTCCGCCTTTCTTTGGCCTTTGCGGGACTGGTTTTGGCACTTCATGCCGGTGACGGACCTTATTTCGTAACGTATTCACACCAGATGGAAGAGCCCGGCAATCTGGAAGTCTCCCTCAAGAACGTGGTTGGGCACCCTCGTGGTGATAACCGATTCTTAGGCACAGCCGCGGAGTTTGAATACGGGCTGAAAGCGTGGTGGACGACCGAGCTGTATGCGGAAAGCCAAGCCCGCATGCGCGACGGGGCGTTGTTTACGGGCTTCCGTTGGGAAAATCGCTTTCGCCTTGTTCCGCGCGAGCATTGGGTCAATCCGGTTCTGTACCTCGAATTCGAAAACATCAATGGCGCGAACCGAAGTCTGCTGGAAGTGGTGGGCCGCGATGGCGAAAGCGAATTACGCGGTTCCAATGCCGAGAATCGTCAGGAAAAGAAACGAGAGCTGGAAGCCAAATTGATTTTGAGCAGCTACTTCAAAGGCTGGAATATCGCAGAGAACTTCATCGCGGAAAAGAACGTTCGTCATGCGCCGTTTGAATTCGGCTATGCATTGGGAGTGAACCGTCCACTCGGGCTCGCCGCGCGGGCGGGCGTCGAAATTTACGGTGGCCTCGGCACACACGCGGATTTCGGGTTGCGCGACACGTCGCATTATGTCGCTCCCACCATTTCGTGGCAGGTTACCGATAGTACTAGTTTTAAAGTGTCGCCTGGTTTTGGGATCACCCAGTCGAGCGCCCGGTTCTTATTGCGATTGGGCGTGTCATACGAATTTGCACAGATTCGGGGGCGTGGGCGGGAAACACGGACACTGCCAGACTACCTCGCGAAAGCGGAGTCGCGCGCTTCGCAATCGTCCAACCCGTTTGAGGGTCAAGAGTTAGCCCGAAACGCCGGTTCGAAGCTCTACCAGCGCGAGTGTTCGGCGTGTCATACCAGCGGGAGAGCGCCCACATTGTTGAATTCGTCGGCGGTCAAGTACGCCACCCCAGGAGCTCTCTTCTGGGTCATCCGCAACGGCTCGCTGCGGCGGGGGATGCCCTCGTTCGCGCACTTGCCGGACGAGCAGCGCTGGCAGATCGTGACGTTTCTAAAATCGCGCTAGCGCAAATGGCGGCGAATGGCTCGTCGACGCTCGCGGCGGATCACGCGGCGGCGGTGTCGCGTGCGCACGCTGGCGCGCACTATTGCCGGAGACTCCAGCGGTTGGGCAGCGACAGGCGTGGTGGCTACGTCACCTAGCAGGATGATCGCAGCCAGACTCGTCAGTAATAATTTCATGCTGTCAGTCTACTCCTATCGAACGGCGGCGGCGAATTGAAGGTACATGCGAAAGAAACTGAAGGCAGCGATGGCGACGCAGGCAAAGGCGGCTCCACGCCAAATCGTCGCGCCCGTCGCGGTGTCGCGCGCTGGGAGTCCGGCGAAATAGGCTAAACCGAACCCCATCGCGAGTCCCCCGATGTGAGCCGAGTTATCGATCCCGGGAAGTAGGCCGAACAGCAGGCCGTACACCGCCCACCGGATGTACATGCTTCGGATGCTCTTTCCGACGGAAGTGCGATTGCGGACTCCCAGCGCGATCATGGCTCCGATCAGTCCGAAGAGCGCGGCGGAAGCGCCGACGGAAGGCTGCAACGGATGCAACCACGCGCTCAATAGAAACCCCGCCACACTGGAAACCAGGTAGAAGACCAGCAGTCGCGTGGTTCCATAAATTTCTTCCACTTGCGCGCCGAGATCGTATAGAACCCAGCTATTCATAAAAATATGCAGCATGCCGCCGTGCAGAAATCCGGCGGTCACCAGCCGGTACCATTCGCCCTGCGTCCAGATTTCATCTGTTTTGGCGCCGGCTTGCAGCAGCCAAGCCCCAGCGCCAATGCTGCTCGCGATGAACAGGGCAAAGTTCACAAGCAGGATCATGACGGTGGTGAAGCGCGCCGCCGGAATGAAGCCGCCTAACACCTGAACGGGACTGCGCGCATCCACCGCTTTGGCGCGAACCACCTCTCCGCAGTAGGGGCACGTGCGGTCGG
The DNA here is from genome assembly GCA_025358575.1 of Terriglobia bacterium. Lineage (GTDB taxonomy): Bacteria > Acidobacteriota > Terriglobia > Bryobacterales > Bryobacteraceae > JANYJA01. The sequence continues at coordinate 4,485 of JANYJA010000042.1, read as the reverse complement.
AAGTAGTGATAAAAGCCCGGCATTGCGGGCACATGCGCCTGGTTTCCATTGCGCTTTTATTGTAGCGTTGGAGACTTTTGCGCCTCGCCGCCCGCGGCGCGGCGCGCGAATAGACCCCGGTCTGGGCGACCCCGAATCATTAGCTTCGCGGCGAGCCACATAGCCAGGGCCAATTTCAGCATTTCCAAGCCTGAGTACAGGCCGTGCAAAGTCCAGAAAAGCGTGCGTTCGGCCGGAGCAGTGGCGGCTTGCATATCCTCCAGCACGCGCCCAAGGCGCGAAATCTGCGGGGTGAATCCGAAGCGATCGCCCAAAGTGATGGCGAGAATAGCCAAGGCCAGGAAAAGGGTGAGGCGGCTGGGTGTGAGGGCGAGCAGGATAACCAGCAGAATCGACAGGCTGAGTGCCGTTTCAGTCCATTCCCACTGTTCGAAATACCAGCGGTTCTGTTCCCCAGCGAAGCGACGGAGAAGCAAACGAACATTGTCACGCCCCATATCGTGGATCTGTGTTGCCGCCGGGAGTCTGGGGGCCGCGAGGTAGCGGTCAACTCCTCTGAAATTGTGGATGGCCACAACATCCATGAATCCGCTTCCAGCAATGAGCAAGCCCAGCAGGAAACAGGCAAAACGTCGGAAGTGCATAGTTCAATTCTCGAATTTGATGGAACTTTCGGTCCCGAACTTTTGGTATCCGGAATAGCGGATCGTCAGCTTGATGCGCTGGGCACCGCTCCGAAAGTTAAGCGTATCGTCAGCATAAGTGTAGACCGGAAACCAAAAGTTGTCGTTAAATGGCTTGCGAATCGTGGTGAAACGGGGGAATAGATTTTCCTGTTTCAGGCTGACAATTTGCGGGACCGCCTGACCTTCCGAACGAATAATGGAATAGTCGAGCTTCTGAATCCAGAGCAGGCCGTCGAAAAGGCGCTGGCCTTGCAAAATCTGGCGCGGGCGCACCAGCAATACCCAGCAGTCGATTCCATCCATGACTTCTTCGCCACGGAATTTAGTTTCGTAGATGGGAAGAAATTCCTCGACCAGAACGAAGGGCTGAATTTCGCGGATGTCGCGGAAATCTTCTTCGGTCATTTTCAGATTCTTCAGTGTGACGCGAGGTTCTTCGACAACTTTTTCGGCGCGCTCTTTGGTGGGGGAGAAGATGATATCGCGAACCTCTCGATACTCGCCCTGAGCGGCTCCCCGCGCACTCATTTCCTGGAGCCGGACCGATTGGCGGTAGGCGTATTCGTTGCGCTCGACCAGCGTCTGGCTCTCACGGCGAGCTACCCGCCGCGCTAAATCGGACGGCGGTTCCGCAGCCTGCGCGAAGGGGGCGAATGATAGAATGAACCCAATGCAAACGGCCCATGGCAGCGGGCGGATGGCGTTGCTGACGGGCTGGCTGTTACTGACCGCGGCAGCGATTCTGTATTCGCGCCAAAAGCAAATCCCCGCTGCAGCCGCTATTCCCATTGCCATTGCATTCCTGGTCGAATACTCATTTTATCTTCTGCCTGGAATTGACGATTGGCGCGGGCGTCTAGCCTCGCTCCGGCCGCTTCATCGGGGCCTCTTTTATTTGGGCAGCGGGATTCTCCCCTATCTCGTTTACGCGATACCCTCGGGCCAGTTCACATGGATTGCGCTTGGCGGGCTCACGCTTCTTTGCGCCGCCATTTCTTTTTGGTATCTGGTGTCCCGCCCTCTTCCGGATGTGTTGTTTCTCATCCTGCTGGTGGCGATTGTCCTGAGCCGCGTGACGCGATATATCTATGCCTCGCCGATCCCTAAGCTGCCGATCGACGTGCTTGGCAACGTGATGTTTATGCGCCTCGCAATTCTGGTTATGCTGGTGGAGCGCCGCCCCAGGGGGATCGGGTTTGGTTTCATTCCAACTCGATCGGAATTCAGAGTGGGAATACTCTATTTCTTTTTCCTTTTGCCCGTCTGCTTCACGCTGGCGTGGGCGCTGGGTATCCTCCGGTTTCCGATGCGGCAGCCCGGCTGGTCCGCGCTGGCCGTCTTGGCGGGGATGTTTTGGGTGGTAGCGTTATCCGAAGAATTTTTCTTCCGCGGCATTTTGCAGCAGTGGGCCGGGCGGATGACTAGAAGTCGCGCGCTCGGCCTGGTTCTCACCTCCGCTCTTTTCGGGCTTTGCCACCTTTGGTTTGGGAAGTTTCCGAATTGGCGGATGGCACTGGTGGCGGGGGCTGCTGGTTTGTTTTACGGCTTAGCCTTCCAAAAAGCCGGCGGAATCCGGGCAAGCATGGTTTCGCACGCTCTGACGGCGACAGCATTTAGAGTTCTGTTTAGTTGAGGTAACGCAGGTTTGCTAGAGCCCGTCACAAAAAATATGCGCGTTCGCGTAAGTGTCCTTGTTTGCCTTTTTCTGGTTTCTTTTTCGAATACATGGGCGCAAAGCCGTTTCGGGCGCTTTGCTTTGATTCTTGACGGCGAGCCTGTCGCACGCTCCAGCGGTTACCGGCGGGGTGGGGACACCATGGCCGCTGCGGGTAGGCGTCAGACGATTGCTGCCGCGCAGTCGGCGGTGCGAGATGAACTATATCGCCGGAACGTAAAGGTCACCGGTTCGGTGCAGCTTCTGCTGAACGCGATCTTCGTGAAGGCAGCGACTCCCCAAGAGCGTGCCGCGCTGGAAAATTTGCCGGGCGTGGCGCGAGTGGTCTGGCTTCCTCCGGTTCATATGAAGCTGGACAAGGCGGTGCAACTGGTGAATGCGCCCGCCGCGTGGGCGCTCTTTGGCGGCACGCAAAATGCCGGCTTGGGGACCAAGATAGCCATCATCGATAGCGGCATCGACCAGACTCACCCGGCCTTTCAAGATGCGAGCCTGATACCGCCCGCCGGGTATCCAATTTGCGCTCCGGCCGATTGCGCGTTCACGAATAACAAGGTGATCGTGGCGCACAGTTACGTGCAATTCGATGCGCAAGGCACCGCGCCGAATCCGGCCAACGATTCCCATCCCGACGACATTTCTCCCCGCGACCACGTAGGCCACGGGACTGCGCTCGCCATGGTGGCGGCCGGCGAGACCAACACCGGACCCGCGGCCACCATCACGGGGATTGCGCCGAAGGCGTTTCTTGGAAACTACAAGATTTTCGGCTCACCCGGCGTGAATGACGGCGCATCGTACCAGGGGATTATTACCGCCCTAGAAGATGCCGTGAAGGATGGAATGGATGTAGCCGTTCTCTCTCTTGGCGGTCCCGCTTTGAATGGTCCGACAGATTCAGGTTCCGTTTGCGGAGCGCCCCGGGGCACATTGTGCGACCCGGAAGTACAAGCTATACAGAATGCTGTTTTAGCCGGCGTTACGGTGGTAGCCGCGGCCGGAAACGAAGGGGACAATGGGGTGGTCGCTCGGGCCCAGGGAACCATCGATTCGCCGGCGTATGCGCCGGACGCGATCGCTGTCGCGGCCACGACAAACGGTCACAGCTTTACCAGCGCAATCTCGCTGAATGGGACCGGAGTACCTTCCAACCTGCGCTCCATTCAAGCGCTCTTCGGTGATGGGCCGCTGCCCAATGGCACGCTGACCGCTCCCGTGCTTGACGTCTCTACTATCGGGGACCAGTTTGCGTGCACCGCTTTTCCAGCGGGGTCGTTGGACGGAAAAATCGCGTTCGTCATTCGAAACCGGTCACTTTGCACCTTTCTCGTAAAAGTACAGAACGTCCAAAACGCGGGTGCTGTTGGGGTGATCATCGCGTCACAATTCGATACGGACCCGTTTGACCCTCCGGGGAGTTTGGGAACGACCGCAATTCCTACGGTACTAATCTCCGCGAGTGACGGCACTGCGGTGAAGGGCTTTCTTGCAAGCAACCCCGGAACTACGGCAAGCATGGGTGCCGGTTTATTCGAAGTGAACAATAGCAATGCCAATCAGGTGGCCATTTTCTCCTCGCGGGGTCCTTCGATTGGCAATGGGGCAATCAAACCAGAAATCGCCGCTGTGGGCACGGACCTGTATCTGGCGGCGCAGAACTTCGATCCAAACGGAGCGCTTTTCAGCCCTAACCGGTACATCGTTTCGCAGGGAACAAGCTTCTCGACGCCGATGGTGGGGGGGGCGGCGGCTCTGGTAAGGCAAAAACATCCGGGATATACCGGCAAGCAGATTCGTTCCGCGCTGATCAACACCGCCACTCAAGATGTGACGGACAACGGTAATCCCGCCAGCGTAACGGCCGTAGGTGCCGGAAAGCTGGACGTGGCGGCCGCCGTTTCATCGAACGTTACCATTGAACCTGCCACGGTTTCATTTGGGAATCTAACCAGTGCGACACGCCTCCCGCTGAACGTTCCACTCACTATCACTAACCAAGGCTCAAACACGGTTACCCTGTCTTTTTCCGTTCAGGCGACCAATAACAGTGGCAGCGCGCATGTGACTTTGGACGCGTCCACATTGACCTTGACCCCCGGTAAATCTGGCTTTGTGAACGTCTCG
>JANYJA010000167.1 GCA_025358575.1 Terriglobia bacterium | reverse complement strand
GATTGGGTGGCGGTGAACCAAGCGCGATCGACCACCCACGCATGCGGCGCCGCCATTGCAAGTAGTTTCGGCGACTTCAGCGCGGACTGAATGTGGCCCGATGCGAGTCCTGTGCGAGCCAGCAACTCTAAGGGACTGAGGCCGAATCGGGATTCGCGAACCAGCAATGCGACGCGAGCCGCCAGATGCGGGGCGGCGAGAACATCGAGGCGCGACGTGATATCCACAGCCGCGCGAAATTTTGGAGCGTCGATATCGATGATGGAACCGCCGCCGATAGTGATGACCGGCGAGAATTTGCGGATGATGAAGCGGTCTCCGGGCAGTAGCAGCGCGGCCTCTCGCAGTACCACACGGGCGTAGGCGCGCTCGCCGGGCGCAAGCACCGTGCGTCCGCCAAAGAAGCGCACCTCCGCTTCTATCTCGGCGGTGCCGGCGTGAAAGTGGACGGGTGCGCGGTGCTTCAAAGGCTTGGCGGAAGGCAGCAACGAGAGGTCGCAATCGAGCGTGCGGGTAGGGTGGAAGCGGCGGGGTGCGGTCAGCGTCATTCCGCGTTCGATCTCGGCGGGTTCAATGTCCGCGAGGTTGATGGCGGTGCGCTGTCCAGCCGTCGCCCGCGCGGCAGGAGCGCCGTAGACCTGAACCCCGCGCACGCGAAGAAGCCGCCCCGAGGGATGCAGTTCCACTTCATCTTCAGGCTCAACTGACCCTGAGATTAGCGTGCCAGTAACGATGGTTCCAAAACCGCGCGCTGAAAAAGAGCGGTCGATTGGGAGCCGAAAATGACCCGTGGCATCCTTCGCGGGGACCTTCATGGCCGCGGCCATGAGTTCGCGCCGCAAATCGTCAAGGCCCAGGCCGGTGGCGGAACTGACGGGTACAATGGGCGCGCCCGCAAGGAACGATCCGTCGACGAATTCTTCGACCTCCAGGCGGGCGAGTTCGAGGATATCCGGGTCGGCGAGGTCGGCCTTCGTCAGAGCCACGATGCCGCCGCGGATCCCGAGAAGGCGGCAGATATCGAAATGCTCGCGTGTCTGCGGCTTAATGGATTCGTCGGCGGCGATGACGAAGAGCACGAGATCGATTCCGCCGACACCGGCCAGCATATTCTTGATGAAGCGCTCGTGGCCAGGCACATCGACGAAGCCGATGCGAAGATCGGGCGTGAGCTGCAGATGTGCGAAACCAATGTCGATGGTGATGCCTCGGCGCTTCTCTTCTTCCAGGCGGTCCGCGTCGATTCCGGTGAGCGCTTTAACCAGCGATGTTTTACCGTGGTCGATATGCCCGGCGGTTCCGACGATAATATTTTTCATGAGCCCGCGGCTATTTCCATTGCTATTTCTATTCTTAAGTGTGGCAGCGATCGGGTCAATCGCGGCTCAGGTGGTGGCGCACGAAACCGAGCCAACGTTTCGAGCGGGCGTGGCGCTGGTCAAAGTGGATGCCCAGGTTGTGGATGGACGCGGGCACAATATTACGGATTTAAGCCAGGCGGATTTCGAGATTTTGGACGAAGACCGGCCGCAGCGGATAACGGGCTTCGCCCATGAATCGGAGCCGATCGATTTGCTGCTGCTGCTCGATGTCAGCGGGAGCATGCGCCGTTCGCTGGGGCAACTGGCGGCGACGGCGGAAAGCGCCCTTGCCGAACTGCATTCCGCGGATCGCGTGGCCGTGATGTTGTTCGCACGAGATGCCGCCATGCGAACTCGATTCACTTCAGACTTCGGGCGTGTCGCGGCCGGCATCCGCTCCGGATTGAGCGATGAAGGGCTGGGCGGCGGAACGGCGATCAACAGCGCCCTTGTTTCCGCCACGCTGCAATTTGCGGACGCTGAGCGGCGGGGACGTCGCGCAGTGCTGATTGTGACGGACAATATGAGTTTGAATTATCGCGTATCGGACGACGAAGTATTGCACCGGCTCTCGGACGCTAATGCCGTTTTGTACGGAATGCTGATCGGCAAATCGCGGCGGCCCCCTGCGCCGAGGCCCGGAACCTATGTGAATCCGGACTTCACGCCGTCGGACATTGCGAAGCTGGCGGAACTGTCGGGGGGGGAATTCGCCGAGGCCTCGCGGCCGAGCGAAACACTGGCCGATATGGTGCAGCGCATCCGCGCGCGTTACAGTTTAGAATTCGAAGCGCCGCCTTCAGCCGCAAGTGCTTACCATCGCATTCGCGTCGAACTGGCGCCGGGCGCGCGTGAACGCTACCCGAACGCCAGAGTGCGCGCGCGCAACGGGTACTTCGCGGCTCAATGATTTTAGCCGCCGCGATTGTTCTTGCTCTTCTGAACGCGGGGGCGATGGTCTATTGTGTTCTGACCATCGTGGCGGCCAGGAACTATTCGGCAGTGCGCCGCCCGCCCTCAGGCTCGCTAGGACCGGTTTCGATTTTGAAGCCGCTGTTCGGTGCGGACGAGGGGCTGGAAGAAAATCTCCGAAGCTTCTTCGCGCAGGATTATCCCGATTTTGAGTTATTGATGTCGGTGAATCGCCATGACGACTCGGCGACCGCGGTGGCGGAGAAGGTCATGCGCGAGTTTCCCTCAGTTCCAGCGAAACTGATCGTCACTGGGATGTCCCCGCGCCCGAACGGCAAAGTGTTCAGCCTGGACCGGCTCATGCAGGACGCCCGGCACGACATTTTGGTGATGGCGGATAGCGACATTCGAGTCACGCCTCAAATGCTGCATGTGCTGGCCTCGGAGCTGCAGGATCGGCGCGTGGGTCTGGTAACTTGCCCCTACCGTGCGATTCCGGGCGCGAGTTTCTGGTCTCGATTAGAAGCTCTCGGGATGAACACGGAATTTCTCGGCGGCGTACTGGTCGCACGGCTTCTGACCGGAATGGATTTCGCCCTGGGTTGCACGCTGGCGGTGCGCCGCGGCGCGTTAAACGCGATCGGCGGGTTCGGAGTACTGAAGGATTATCTCGCCGAAGATTTCATGATGGGGCGGCTGGTTGCGCAGAGCGGCAGTCAGGTGATTCTGTCTTCGTATAGGATTGAACATCGCATCGGCAGCCAGCGATTCCGCGCAAATTTCGATCACCGCTTACGATGGGCGAGGAGCACGCGGAGATCCCGGCCGGCGGGATACGTTGGGGAGATTTTCACGAATCCTCTGCCTCTCGCGATTGCGTTGTGGGCGGTATATCCGGCGTGGTGGCCGCTCGCGGCAAGCGCGGCGGTTCTGAGGGCTGCGTCAGCCTGGTTGGTAGCTCGTGCAACCTTGCAGGATCCTCTAATTGCGGGGCACTGGTGGCTGCTGCCGGTTCAAGATGTGGCAAGTTTTGTGTGCTGGGTGTTGGGGTTTTTCGGGAACACAGTGAAGTGGCGGGGGCGCGAGCTGGAAGTGGGACGAGACGGAAAGTTTAAGGAAACCCGCCCATGAGCGCCGCCCGCTGCTAGCGCGAAAATGCGTTGACCGACACCTCGGGATGCTGCAGAGTCCCTCCCACCTTCACTGGAATCGCGGCGCCTGAATTCGTCCGCTTATTCTTGAAAAACGGATCTACGGCTTTCAAAAAGAAGGCCTTGATTCCAGTCTGTGTCTGCGACAACTTCGCATCCATACGCAGAATTCCACTGAAGTTCATCGCCTCCGACCGGGGTGTCCATGTGCCATGCATCTCGGCGCTCGCGCCAGGAACGGAAAACGCAAGCAGCGAAAAGTGTGCCACCCCGCCGCTCATGGTAAACGGCCCCCGCAGCGAAGACACTACATTCTCGCGTGAGCCCTCCTCCGGTTCGGCCTCGGCTTTCGCGCTCAGTTCGTTTATCTTTGCCTGCGCCGCTGGTTTGGTGATCTTTCCCCCTCCTATGCCCAACGACCCATTGCAAAGCATCCGCTCCAGAATTTCGCCCCTGCGCGGCGGCAACACAAACTTTCCTCGCAGACTGGCCACGCCTGTGACGGGCGATTTCGGGGATCGAATCACCAGTGCCAGCAAATCCGCAACACGCGCGTTCTCCACGTCGATGTCGAGCGAGATTTTCTTGCCCTTCACCCCTGGCGAGCCCGCGATCTCGCCGCTGGCTGTTACCAAAGAGTTCAGAAACCGCGCGCGCACCGATTCGAGTTTCGTGTCGCCGTTCGTGCCATTCACCTGCGCTTTAAACTGGGAGGTGACATGCATTCGGTGACCCGCGCGCTTGGTGGCGAAATTCGGCGAATCCACCGTGCCCTCCACTTCAATGCGGTCCAGGTCGCCTTTGAACTTCCCGTCGGACGATAGCGTCCCCAAAATTCCCTTCACGCGGGCGAGATCGGAATTGCGCATCTGGTAGGAGCCTGAAACTGGCGTGCTCGCGATTTCCCCGCGGTGAATCGGCCCAATCTCGCCGGACACTTCAATGTCCGAAGGAGGCATGGGAATTCTGACCGTTGCGGAATACCGGATGGCGCGGTCGGGCTGCGGGGCATGAAGGACGATCCGGTAAATTTCGAAATCATGCGCCTGCTGGCCAGGGGCCTTCGGAAGCAACTCGAGTACCGCGTTCTCGGCGACGATGGTGTCGATCCGGGAACCCGGCGAAGAGGACTTCGTGAATTCAACGTGGACGCGCTCCCCCTTCGGGGGCACTTCCATGCGCAGATTTTCGAGGTGCAGCGTCCCGAAGTGCCGCGGGCGTTGGAGCACTCCGAACAAGCCGCCGTCAATCGAATAGTGAGGCACGGACAAAAACGCTGGCAAAGCTCCTTCCCCTCGCCGCACTTCCAGCTTTTCCCCCGAAATATGAACCCCTGGAAAGAGCGACACGCTTACCTTCCCGAGCGTCACCGTCCCCGGCACCAACTGCTGCACCGATTGCATAATGGAGCGCCTCGCCAAATTAGTAAGCAAGGCGCCCGCGATCTGAAGCACCGCAAAAATCACAGCCACTGCCACCAGACCGCCGATCCATAACTTCTTCCGGCTTCCGAGTGGCGTCGCGATCAGCGTCATGTTTGCCATGTTAACCCCGCGACTCGCGTTTGGGTAGTGCGCTAAATCTGTGTTGCTCTCCTGGTGGCGGCCTCGGGAGTGAAGGCCGCCAGCGAATCACCGGAAAGCCTCCTCGGCAGGAAGATAGAACGTCAATTGTACGGGAACTTTCCCGTACATCTCCGCCATCTTACGCCGGAGTTCGGCCATGTTATCACATGTCCTCGAAACCCCGATGAGGATGTAAATATGTTGTACGAGCTTCGGAAGTCCGAATTGGTCATTCAGCCACGAATGCCAATTTCTGCCCTTACGCGGCTCGGGTTCATTCTCTTTCAGCCATAGGGCTACATCGGGATCAAGATATTCGTATACCAGTTCGGTAACCAATTTGCCCCAATATTTGGGACGTTGAGTCACTGTCCCTTTCCAGTTGGTTAGTCTGGCGAATTCAACCCAGAGATCGTCGGGGAATGTTTTTTCCCATTTCCTGAGTTCTTCGGCAAGGTACGCCTTTAACTTGACCTGGAGAGCGTCGGCAGCCCTATCTAATTGGTATCCGGTGGCCTCATCGATCAACGCATCAAGCCCAACCTTGGCACAGGCTGTAACAAACATGCCTGCCTGTATCGCCATTTCCCGTTGACGGATTGTTAATCTTTTCCTCTTGGGTTCGGGTTCAGGTAAGGTTTCGCCATTTGCCTCGACGGGTCGAGTCGGATGGGTCTCCGCCTGAAGTGCTTGCATGAACCCCCTGCAAATATCTATAACCACGTCCGCAGATAGACCCTTGACATGCCTCTCGAGCCCTTCGACTTCAGGGAGGCGGAAGGGAACCATCCTCTCGAGCACTTCATCTAATTGAATGAACGGTTTAAGTGGCTCAACAGCCAAATACTTCTCGAGTGCTCCGCCTCCTTTGATACCCGATAGCATCTCAGCGACCGAGGTTCGTCCAATCACGCGCTGGCCGGTGTTCAAGACGTAGCAAGGTATCTGCATTCCGACGAGGTTGAGGAAGCTATAAGCGCCGGATGCAAAATAGACCAGTAAGCGCCGCGTGAGCGGCGTTGCTGGCGGAGCAAAACTAGACCGCCACGAGACTGGTTCCATCGAACATTTCCATAGCGTTGTGTTTTGTGGAACACCTCTTAGGTGTTCCACAAAACACAACGCTATGGAAATGTTCGATGGAACCAGTCTCGTGGCGGTCTAGTTTTGCTCCGCCAGCAACGCCGCTCACGCGGCGCTTACTGGTCTATTTTGCATCCGGCGCTTATA
>JANYJA010000122.1 GCA_025358575.1 Terriglobia bacterium | reverse complement strand
GGTACCTTGCGGGTAGCGGCCTTCGAGCGAGGTAAGTTTGGCAGGCGGGATCGCGGTGGTGATCGGAGGGGAGACTATGGCGCGATGCTCTTTGACGGCGAGTAACATTTTGAGTCCCGCGGCGGCGATTCGAGTGGTGACTCCGTTGGCGCTTTCCATGTTGCTGGTTACGACGATTCCGAGCTTTTCATCGGGCAGCGCGGCAAGGTCCGCGGAGAATCCGTATACCGAGCCGCCCTGTTCGATAACGCGGTGACTGCCTAAGCGGCGAATGCGGAAGCCGAGACCGAATCCCGCGGTAGCGTTCGGGATCTCGAATTGAGGGGTCCACATCTGTTCGAGAGTTTCCGGCTTGAGAACACCCTGACCGTGGGCAAAGAGGGTGCTGAGGAATTGGGCGAGATCGGCAGCGGTGGTCTCGAGATTTGCGGCTGGAGCAATCCCCAGCGGGAAAGTGGGGGCGGTCAGGGCGCGTCCGTCGTAGGTCCACATATTGCCTTTCTGCGAGGCGCGCCGAATGAACGAGCTGCCACTCATTTTCATGCGGGCCAGGACATTCAGCTGGATGTATTCGGCGAAAGGACGGTTGGCGATCTTCTCTATCACGAGTCCGGCGACGGCTATGCCGGCGTTGCTGTACTTCAAATGCGTTTGCGGCGCGTATAAGATTTCAGAAGCGTTGAGGCTCGTAACGGTGGTAACTAACGATGGCGAACTGGAGTCGAATGAACTGCCGAGGGGCGGCTCGCGCGCCAGACCGGAATGGTGCGACAGCAACTGGCGCAAAGTGATCTGCCGCGCGAAAGAACTTCGCGGATGAAATTCCGGCAGATATTTTGAAATCGGCTGATCGAGATCCAGATCCCCGTGCTCGACTAACTGCATAATGCCAATAGCGGTGAATAGTTGGGAAATAGGGCCGGCGCGAAAGACAGCCTGCTTATCGTCATTCCCGTAGCGATGCGTCCAGATGAGCGTTTGGTCGTTGACGAGAGCTACCGTAATTGACTGAAGTTTCTTGTCGGAAAGTTCGCGGTCGATGAGCGCCGAGAGCGATTGTATGGCAGGCTGGTAATCTGTTTGGGCCTGAGCGTTAGCGGACGCCGTGGCAATTAGTGCAACTAAAATGTATCCCACTGCGCCTCGCACTCTCCAATTTTAGTCTGCTGGTGCTGTTCTATGATTAGCTCTATGGAAGAAAAGCCGGGGCGCAGCCTGCCGGGCCTGTCGTGGGCTCGCGACCTCGCTCTCGCCGTGGTCTTCGCGTTCTTTCTGATTGTGTTTATCTATCAGCCGGTGAAGGTGGAAGGCACCAGCATGATGCCGACGCTCACCGATCAAGAACGAATCTTCATCAATAAGTTCACTTACAGTTTTGGAATCGGAAAGGTGGAGCGCGATGACATGGTAGTGTTTCTATTTCCGCTCGACCACAGTAAATCCTATATCAAACGCGTGATTGGCTTGCCGGGGGACACGGTGGAGATCGATCGCGGAACCGTGTATGTCAATGGCAAAGAGCTGGACGAGCCGTACATCGCCGATGAATATCGCGACCGGCAATCACTTTCGCCGACCACCGTGCCGCTGGAAAATTATTTCGTGCTGGGCGACCATCGAAGTTCCTCGAATGACAGCCGCGCTTGGGGCATGGTAGAACGCAAACTGATTTACGGAAAGGCAGTTTTTGTGTACTGGCCGATGGATAAAATGGGGCGCGTGCACTAGCAGCGTAGACTGGAGGATGGGTCTTTATACAAATGCGCTTCGTCTCCGGATTTCTATTTTTTCTTTCTTTTTGCGGAGTGCTGACGGCACAAGCTCCGTCGTTCGTACAAGGTGTAACTTTTCCGACGCAGGTAGGCCCACTCGCTTCTATCACCGGTGATTTTAACGGTGACGGGCACGCCGATATCGCGATTTCGAATACTGGTACTTCGTCGATCTCTATCTTGCTGGGTGTCGGTGATGGGACGTTCAAACCGGCAGTTCAATACAGCACGGGAATATGCCAGCCGGGTCAGGCGACTACCGGCGATTTCAATCGCGACGGGCATCTGGATCTGCTGACGTCTTGTACGCTAACCAGCAATGTTATGGTTCTTCCGGGCAAGGGCGACGGAACATTCGGTGCGCCGATATTCAGCCCGACGTCCCTGCCGGTTGTATCGGGGTTTTTAGATGCGTTCACGGAGCCGCTGACCAGCGCGGACGTGAATGGCGACGGCATCTTGGATCTTGCACTGATTATCCAGACGACGCAATCGGTGGCGATTACGAGCCCGGGCGCGATCGGGCAGGCCGTCATCATGACTGGAAACGGCGATGGAACATTCGGCCACACGACCGCGTTGAAGATCGCGCCCGCGGGCACGGAGCCCTATGCGGTGCAACTTTTCGACATGAACGGCGATGGAAAAATGGACATTGTGGGAATTGCCTTTAACTACGACGGGTCGGGGTTGTCGGTACCCAACGTGGCGTTCGTTTTCGTTGCCCTGGGCGATGGAAAGGGCGGGTTCACGTTGAAAGATTCGTATTCGCTCAAGGGGATACCGCAAACCGGAATGATGCTGGGGGATGTGAACGGCGATGGAAAAATAGACGTTGTTTTTGCAGGGCTTTCGATCTCCGCAATCTTCAACTCGGACGTAGCGGGCGCCTCCGGCGTTGGGGTCTTCTTGGGAAATGGGGATGGGTCACTGACGCAAAGCTACGCGACTGCGGACCCACAGACGTCACAGTATCAGGCAACTCTTGGGTCAGCGCTTGCTCCGATTCTGGGAAGCAAATATCCAGATATCATCGGCCTCGTTTTGTATCAAAGCCTAACTAACGATAGTGAAATATCAGGCGCGGTGGTTGTGCGTCCCAATAAAGGAGACGGTACTTTCGGACCGCCTCAGACTCTGATAGGCCCTTCTTCCTCTCTGCCCTTCTCTGTCTCCGTGGGGGATTTCAATTCCGATGGCAGGCCGGATATTTTCACACTGAACTTCAACGTGAATCTCATCCAGCTTCTTTTCAACAGCGCGTCGAATCAACTTGATTTGATTGGGCAAGCGATCAAAACATTCCCGACAGGCACCGGGTCGATTCTGTTGAACCACACGGCCTTCGCGACGAGTTTTACCAACACCAACGCGGCCAATTTTCAAGCGGGTTCGTTGGCGAGTTCGTCAATCGTGACCGCCTTCGGCGCGGGGCTGGCATCTTCGACCGTGAACGCTACCCAAGTCCCGCTTCCGACGAATCTTGGCGGCGTGACAGTGACGGTCACAGACTCGCTGGGCATCGCGCGAAATGCCCCTCTGTTTTATGTTTCGCCCAAGCAGATCAATTACGCGATCCCAGATGGGACTGCGATCCACACGGCTACAATTTGGGTTACCTCGCCCTTGGGCACGGCGAAGGTGCAGCAGCCGATTGTCGCCGTGGCGCCCGGGCTGTTCAACGCGTCGGGACTGGCGCTGGGCCATGTGTTGACTTACAACAACAGCGCGATTCCGGTGGTGGGTTCGACCATCCAAGCCGATGCGCAGGGCGTGCTTTCGGGTATGCCGGTGGACGTGGGGACGGGTTCGACGGCGGTGTACCTGATTCTCTATGGAACGGGAATTCGCAATCACCAGAGCGCGGTGACGGCTGCCGTCGGGACCACGACGGTGACCACGGCTTTCGCGGGGGCGCAGGGCTATTACGTCGGTGAAGATCAGATTAATCTGCTGCTCCCTCAGAGCCTGCGGGGCGCTGGTTTGGTGAATCTGACTTTGGATGTGGATGGGCAGACGACAAACGCTGTAAAACTTTTATTGAAATAAATATTTTTGACCGCAAGCGCCGGATATTTTACCTGGTGCGAGGCGGATAGGCTGAATGCATGACTTCCTCCGCTTTTGATCGGATACGCTGGTCGACCGTCTTATCGCGAGAGCCGGCTTCGTATGTTTTTGCGGTAACGTCTACGGGGATTTATTGCCGCACGGATTGCCCATCGCGACGTCCGCGATTGGAGAACGTGCGGTTTTTCGACACGTGGGCCGAGGCGGAGCAGGGCGGCTTTCGCGCTTGTCTGCGATGCCGTCCGCAGGATGAGCATGATACAGCGCGTGCAAAGATCGAGCAGGCGCGGCAGTATATCGAAGCACATTCGGATGGGCGGATTACGCTGGCGGATTTGAGCGTGTGTACGGGGTTAAGCCCGTTTCATTTGCACCGAAGTTTCAAAGCGGCTATGGGGTTAACGCCTCGCCAGTACGCCGAAGCGTGCCGAATGTCGTTGTTGAAGCAAGGGTTGCATAACGGTAATTCGGTGACGCGCGCGTCCTATGATGCGGGGTATGGATCGAGCAGCCGAGTTTACGAGCGCTCCGATGCGCACCTTGGGATGACACCGGCAAGCTACCGGAAAGGCGGTGCGGGGGTTCAACTTCAATACACGGTGGCCGCGTGTTCGCTCGGGAAGTTGCTCATTGCCTCGACGGAGCGCGGCGTCAGTGCGATTCGCTTGGGCGATAGCGAGACCGAGTTAGAGGAATCGCTGCGGAAAGAATTTCCAGCGGCGATATTGCGTCGCGCGGACAAGGAGATGCGGGAGTGGACGCAGACCGTGATTGATTCGCTCGCGGGAGATGCGCGCGAACTGAATTTGCCTCTCGACGTGCGAGCGACGGTGTTCCAGCGCTTAGTGTGGAGGCATCTACAAACGATTCCACGGGGCAAGACGCAGTCTTACTCAGAGGTTGCTTCGGCAATCGGGAAGCGCGGCTCAGCCAGAGCCGTGGCCCGCGCGTGCGCCGCGAATCCGGTAGCGCTGGCAATCCCGTGCCATCGCGTGGTGCGCGAAGACGG
Organism: Terriglobia bacterium; assembly: GCA_025358575.1. Taxonomy (GTDB): domain Bacteria; phylum Acidobacteriota; class Terriglobia; order Bryobacterales; family Bryobacteraceae; genus JANYJA01. The sequence continues at coordinate 34,997 of JANYJA010000122.1, read as the reverse complement.
AAACATCAGCGGATATCGGTGGGGCGTGGATCGCAAACGAAAACTGCTGGCGGCCGAGCGGGAATCTCAGAGTTCGCGGTAATTGACGAGACGCGCTTTTTTTTCGAGGAGCGCCTCACGAGCGGCTAAAGATGTCAGCGCCGTCAACTCTACAGCGCGGCTCGCGCGCAGGCGGGTTGGAGCGGCCTGCAACTCGACGCCACAATATCCCGGATGGCACATGAACTCCGTCAGACCGTCGGGCAGGGCCCGAAGGGTCCGCGCTAAATTTTCGGTGCGCAGATGGCCGGTAAGTTGGAAGCCAGCGAAGTGATCGCTCATGCGCAGTCCGGCGAGGGAACGATTGAAGCGGTCGCGCATCAAACCCATTCCATAGTTAGCAGCGCGAGTGGCAAATGGCATCCCCGGCTCCGTACTGAAATCGAAAGGCTTGCGAACCCACGGAATCTGGAAATCACGCGCGACACGGACCACGGCGTCAAGCACCCGCGGCGCTAGATGCGTGTGCTTGTGGGTATCGAGATGGCTCGGCGCGAGCCTGGCCAGCACAATCTGCCGCACCTGAGCCGCCAATTCATCGTAAATCGCCATGCGACCGAGGCCAATTTCGACTAACAATTGCGGCACGCTCGCGGGAAACGGATGCCCTGTCAACAAAGAAGAACCGCCGACCAACACCAGATGGCATCCGATATCAAGCGAAGGAGTTTCCCGCGCCAAACCGACCGCGTGGTCGAAGGCGGCGCCGTTGGCCATTAGCGTCGCCGCAGTCACGATGCCGTTGCGATGGGCCGCAATTATGCCTTCGTTGACATCGCGCGTGAAGCCGAAATCATCGGCATTCACGACCACTTGAATCAAAACAGCGCCAATTTGATGCGCAAAAACTTTTTAGGATTGGCGTGCATGTCCTTGATGAGACCCTGCACCTCCCGCGTGACGCCATTTAATCCTTCGTATAGCTGCGGGTTCACGGCGAGCTGCCCGAGAGTTCCCTGGCCGGAGTTCAATTTGTCCATGGCGAGATTAACCTTGGAGACGATCTGATTGACCTGACGATAAAGATCTTCGTCCTTCAGAAGCCTGCCCGCAGTACCCTTGCCTGCCTGCAGATCGTCCAAAAGCTTGCGGGCTTCGGCCATGGATTGCCGGGCTTCATCGTAGAGGGCGGGATCGTTCAGCAGCCTGCCGGCGCTGCCCTTACCGCTCTGCACCTGCGCGAGCATGTCGTCTAGGCGCTTAATGGGCTGACGGATTTCTTTGTATAAAGCATCGTCGTAAAGGAGCTTGCTGATCGTGCCATTACTGTCTTTTACTTTTGCAACCAAAGACTGCACTTCGGCGGCGGTAGCGTTCACGCGGTTATACAAATCGTCGTCTTTGATGAGTTTGCCGATGTTGCCTTTGCCGCTTTCGACCAAGCTTAACAAGCTGTCCGCACGACCCAAAATGTTCTGGAGCGACGAAAGAATGGTCGCGCTCTGAGCCATCAACTGGGGGATGTCCTGCACTTCCTGACTGCGAATTTCACCGTTCCTGTCGACGTGCTTCGCGTGCATGCCCTTGGTGATGTTGATGTACTTATCGCCGAGCAGGTTGGAGGCACTGATACCCGCCACCGAATCTTCCGGGATCTCGGTGAGGTACTTTTCTTTCACGGTCATGTCGATCTCGACCACGCGCTTAGGATTTTTCGACCCCGACAGTTTCACGTGATCAATTAGGCCGACCGGGATTCCATTCAACCGAACGGGCGCGTTTTCACCCATACCCGCCGAATCGTCCATGTAGGTGCGGATGTGGAACGTGCCGCCAAACGTGCTATTCCCGGTGAGCAGAAATATCAGCACGGCCGCAATTATCATCGCGACGGTGGCCAATACCCCGATTCGCAGCTTAGCCCACTGAAGTTTTTTCGGCGTTGGCATTGAGCGGTCTAGGCGGGTTCGCTCTTCTTCACAAATTTATGCGTGTAGGGGTCGGCGGAAGCTTCCAACTCCGATTGATCACCTTCGAAAATGAGACGTCCCTCTTGAAGCACCATGAATTTTGTCCGCGTTTCCGTACCCGACTCTACCGCCTGCAATCCCTTGCTGTTCGGATTGTAGCGAAAATTGGCCACCAGATTCCCGTCTTGATAGCGATGCGTAACTACCAAGGCGGTAGTGTTATCGAGATCGCGCTCTTTGATGATGAGGGCCATGATGGTGTGAGCGGTGATGGGGTCGAGCCCGGCAGTGGGCGAATCGTAGAGCAGCAGCGGCGGTTTCGTCACAACCGCGCGGGCAATGGCGGCGCGCCGGCGCATGCCGCCCGAAAGCTCGCTGGGATATTGCTTGAGTGTCTGCCCCAACTCTACAAAGTTGAGCGATTCATTCACCTTGCCTCGGATGTCTTTGCGATCGATTTGAATGGCTCTTTGATTCAAAAGCGGGTAGGCGACATTCTGTTCGATAGTCATGGAATCGAACAGCGCGCTCTCCTGAAAGAGCATGCCCACTCTACTGCGGACTTTGAGCAAATCCAGTTCGGTCAAACAGCAGATGTCCTGGCCGAAAAGCAGCACGCGGCCAGAGACTGGCTGAACAAGCCCCATGGCAGCTTTCAAGATCACCGTCTTGCCGCTCCCCGCCGCGCCCAAAAGAATGCAAGTTTCTCCTTCGAAGACGCTGAAAGAGACCTTGTCTAATGCGATGACTTCATCAAAGCGGACCGACACGTCCTCGAATTGAAGAACCGGAACGGCTGGATCACCCATTCTGACTTACAAAAATTTTGGTGATGAAGAAGGTCAGAAAGAAGATGATCACCGAGGCGGCAACCACGGCCTGGGTGGTGGCGCGACCCACGCCCTGCGTGCCTCCGGTGGTTCGCAAACCGTAGTAGCAGCCAATCAAGGAAACCACGAATGAAAAGACAAATGGTTTGATCAGTCCTTGGACGACATCGCTCCATCCAAGCGCCTGCCACGTGCTGGTCCAGTATTGCGCCGAGGGCAAACTGTAAATGAAGTAACCGACGATAAAGCCGCCGAACATGCCCACGAAATCGGCGATTACGGTTAAACAGGGAAGCATGATTGCAGTGGCGATCATGCGAGGAGTCACGAGTTTTTGGATGGGATCGGTGCCGAGAGCGCGCATGGCGTCGATCTGTTCGGTAACCTTCATGGAACCGATTTCGCTGGCGATGCCGGATGAGTTGCGCCCGGCAACTAGCAGCGCGGTCAAAACCGGCCCGAGTTCGCGCACCAAAATAATGGAGACAACTTCGCCAGTGCGGCCGGTCTGCCCATACTGGCCTAGTGCGCGACCCATCTGAAGCGCCATCACCGCCCCGCTGAAAAATCCGGTCATGATGACAATGGGAAGACTGCCGACGCCGATGGTATCCATCTGGGTCAGAATGTCGGCGCCATAGTGTGGCGTGCGGGTGACGTTTCGCATCGCCTGGCCCGTCAGCACGTAGAATTCCTGTATCGCCGCTATAGGTTGTTTAAGAAATCCGAGCAAGCCGGAGGGCCTCGATTTCTCGATGCTAACATACAAGCAATTCATGAAAGGCCTCACGGACATACCGGGAATTCGAGTAGGCCAGATCACCGATCTGGATGCGATCACGGGGTGCACGGTAGTGATTTGCGAAGGTATCGGAGGGACTCACGGCGCGGTTGGCGGGGTGGATATTCGCGGGGGCGCGACGGGTACTGAGGAGATTGACACGCTGAGTCCCGGCCACGTCACCGACCGAGTGCATGCGATTGTGCTTTCGGGCGGCAGCGCGTTTGGGCTGGAGACGGCGTCGGGTGTGCGGAGGTATCTGGAGCGCCACGGGATCGGCTTCGACACGGGCAATGCGCGTGTCCCGATTGTGCCTTGCGCAATTCTGTACGATCTCGGCATGGGGACGAAGTCGCATGCTCGGCCGAATCGTGAGATGGGGGAGGCCGCGGCCGGGACTGCTGGGACGGGTGCTGTCGAAGAAGGCAACGTGGGGGCGGGGACGGGCGCGACGGTCGGGAAGTTGTTCGGAATGGAGCGGGCGATGAAGGGCGGCATTGGGACGTTTACGGTGCGGCTGGGATCGGGCGTGCTGGTCTCGGCGCTAGTCGCGGTGAATGCCTTGGGTGATGTGCGCGACGAGGTGGGTAAGATCATTGCGGGGACGCGTACGGCGCGTGATTCGCAGGAATTCGTAAACACGGCGCAGGCGATGAAGCAAGGGGCCGCGGGGGGATTTTCGCGTCACAACACGACGCTCGCGGTGGTCGCGACCAATGCCGCGCTTACGAAAGTTGGCGCGAACCGGCTGGCGCAATCGGGCAGCCTAGGAATGGCGCGCGCGATCGATCCGGTGAACACGATGGCGGATGGCGACATCACGTTTGCGCTGTCGATCGGCGATGAGAAGGCGGATATGGGGGCGCTGGGAGTGGCTGCGGCCGAGGCTGTCGCGGAGGCGATTGTCAGGGCAGTGCGGGCGGCGAAGACGCTGGGGGGAGTGCCGGGCTTGGGTTCCTGAAGTGCCTAAAATGAGGGTTAGGATTTGACCATGACGGGCACCGGCTCGATCACCTACGACGAATCGCTCACGCTGCCGGTGTGATTCTGCGATCGATGGGCAAGCGATCCATTTCGAACCCGCGTTCGCTTTACGGCGTGCCCGACTTAGGAGTCTTCCAGGGAGCAGGGCTTCCGGAAATCGTTACCCGGCGGCTTGCCAGAATTTATCCACTAGTGTTCGTGGCACGCGCTACACCTTCGGGCGGTACGCAACACAGTCGATCTCAACCTTCATCTCTGGCACGGAGAAACGGCAGGCAACAGTAGTCCGCGCGGGCTTGTCCGCGCCGAAAAATTCGGCGTAAACTTCATTCATCCCATGGAAATCGGCTCCATCGGCAAGAAAGACCGAGCACTTCACCACATCGGCGAGTGAAGAGCCAACACCTTCCAGGATGCGTTGGAGATTCTGGCAAACCAACCGGGTCTCGTGCTTCACATCGCCCAGAGACATGGTGTCAGTAGCAGGATCGATAGGTCCCTGCCCCGCGACAAAGATGAAATCTCCAGCGCACACGGCGGGGGAGTAAGGGCCGCGAGGGATGGGAACTCCCGGCGGCGAGAGTCGTTCGATCATGCGCCGATTCCCTCCGCTTCGAGCATTTTTTCGGCTTCGATCGCGGCCATGCAGCCGGCGCCGGATGCGGTAATCGCCTGACGATAGTGACGGTCTTGCACGTCGCCCGCGTGGAAGACGCCGGGGATATTCGTGCGTGCGCCGCCCTTCGAGACGATGTACCCATCGGGATCGGTATCGATCTGACCCCGGAACACTTTAGTATTAGGAATATGGCCAATGGCGACGAAAAAGCCGTCCACATCGCGCTCCCAAACGGCACCCGTCTGGGTGTTCCTGAGGCGCACGCTCGTCACCATGTCCTTGTGGACATCATTCACTTCCTCCACCACTGTGCTGGTTAGAAAATGTAGCTTGGGATTAGCTTTGGCGCGGTCGTACATGATTTTCGAAGCCCGGAATTTGTCATTGCGATGCACCACAGTGACTTCCGTTCCGAAGCGCGAGAGGAAGTTGGCTTCCTCCATGGCAGAGTCGCCGCCGCCGATGACCATGATTTTCTTGCCTTTATAAAAAAAGCCGTCGCACGTGGCGCAGGAACTCACGCCTTTGCCGATTAATCGCTGTTCCGAAGGCAATCCAAGCCAGCGCGCGGACGCTCCGGAGGCGATGATCAGCGTCCTTGCTTCTATTGGGTCGCCTTCTACTTTGATTCGGAAGGGCCGCTTAGAAAGGTCTGCCTCAGTTACGTTTCCATCCATGTATTCGGCACCGAAGTGTTCGGCCTGACGTTTCATATTTTCGACGAGGTCGGGTCCGAAAATTCCTTCGGGAAAACCTGGGAAGTTCTCGACCAAAGTGGTCAACGCGAGCTGCCCGCCCGCCTCATGGCCTTTGATCACCAGAGGCTTCAGATTCGCCCGTGCCGCATAAATGGCGGCCGTGTTTCCGGCGCACCCCGAGCCCACAATCACAACATCATGCATAGAGATTTTTCAATGTATCAGATGGTCCGCAAACCGGAAAAGACTCCGCTTATCTCGGCGGGATTTTTCAGCGTTCTCTTCTCCAGACAGCATTCGCCATTAGGAATCGAACAGCCGTGCGGACAGGTTACAGGATGGCCCAGAAAGGTGCAGATCCGGTCTGTGACTTCTTCGCTGAGAACGTGTTCAAAGGTGCAGGCGTTGGATTCGATAGAGCCCCAATCGCGAATCGAGAGCACGTCCACGAACAGACGCTCTGCTAAACGATGGCGGCGAATGACGGCGCGGGCGCGCTCTTCACCCTTCCCGGTAAAACCGACGGCTCCGTTGTGCGGTTCCACCAGTCCGATCCGCGTCATGGTGTTAATGAGGCGGCGATGCTTGGATTCGTCAAACCGGGGAGATTCGCGATGGCCCTGGCGCTCGCGCGTGGTCCACAATTGCTGCAGGACCTCGTCGAAATCGCGATTTTCTTCGGCGCTGAAATGTTTCTTGGCCTCGGCGACGCGCCCGTGTTCGAGGTCAATCCGACGGTCGGCGTACCGCCCGACTTGCTCGTCGTGAGTAACCATCAGGATGGTCCGGCCCTGCTGATGCAAATCGGAAAGAAGCTTGAGGACGATGTGCTGATTGTCGGCGTCGAGATTGCCAGTGGGTTCGTCGGCGAGAACAATTTTAGGATCGTTGACTAGGGCGCGCGCAATGGCGACCCGCTGCTGCTCGCCGCCGGAAAGTTGCGATGGCAGGTGCGTGGCGCGGTCTCCCAGTCCGACTCGTTCGAGCGCGCGCTGCGCTTCGCCTTCATCGGACATGCTGTGAAAGTATTGGGCGAGCATCACGTTTTCGAGTGCGGTGAGATGCGGGATCAGGTGGAACTGCTGGAAAACGAAGCCGACGGTCTCGGCGCGGAAGCGAGCCAGTGCGGACCGCGAAAGCTTGGCGGTATCCGTCTCGCCGATGCGGACGACACCACTGGTGGCTTGATCGAGGCACCCGAGCAGATTTAACAGGGTGGTCTTGCCGGAGCCGGACGGGCCCATGATCGCAATCCACTCCCCTTGTTCAATATCGAAGCTGACGCCGTCGAGCGCGCGCACGGCTTCGGAACCGGCACCGGAATAGATTTTGCTTACATGCGCGAGCTGGATGGAAATTGGCATGTGTCAATCGCCGCGCAGAATCAGCGCCGGTTCAATGCGCCAGATCCGCGCGGCAGCCAACATGGTGGCGACAATGGCCACCGCGAGGGTCACGGCACCTACGAACAGTAACACAGGCACTGCGGCGGACAGCGTGAAGACACCGCCGAAGATGCTGCGCGCTATCTCAGCGGCTAGGAAGTTCCCGATGATATAGCCTGCAGCAGTGGCCAGCAGCGCCAGCAGTGCGGATTCGGAAACGAAGAGCGCGGCGATTCGACGTTCACGCGCCCCGATGGCTTTGAGAATTCCGATTTCGCGGCTGCGTTCGAGCACGAGTTCGCTGAAGTTGCTGGTGACGCTGAGTGTGGTGATCACCAGGATTACCAGCATGAGCAGGAAAAATGCCGCGCGGACCTTGAGCACCACTGCGGTCTCGGTCTGAACGACAGCTTGGATCAGGCGGACGTCGGTGCCGGGCAAGCGGCTTTGCAAATCGTCGCGGACTTGAGCCAAGCGGCCGCCGTCGGCGCGCACGGCAATCAGCGAAGCCACTCCAAAGACCTGAGCGCGCGCGGCTACTCGATCATAAGGAAGAATGAGTTGGTTATCTTCAGGGCCTCCGGTGCTTACGATTCCGGTCACATGGCAGGGGTGCCTTTCGAGATCCGCGGCGCGCCCGATGGCAAGGTTGAACCGGTCGGCCGCTAATGTTCCCGCGAGGCAGTCGTCCCCCGAGACAGTGCGCGCCCCTTGCACGCGCCAGTAGGTGGTGAAGGGCTGTGAGCGGCCGAAATCGAGGCCCGCCAGAACCACGGGATGTTCATCCAGGATTGCGGTGGTGAGCAGTAGGGGCGAGGCGCGGGCACCCAAATGTTCAGCTTGTGCCACTGCTGAAAGCGGAACAGTGGCGAGGCCACTAAAGGGCGCAATTACCAGGTTCGCTCCATATCCGCGAAACTCGCCGCGGACTCTACCCTCAATTTCGCTATAGATACTGAATAGCGTGGTGGCGAGAGTCGCCGCGACAGTCATGGACGAGAATGCGAGGAGAAGCCGGCGGCGGCGAAACTTCACAGCGGCTACAACGAATTTCCAGAACATCAGATGCCTTCCCGCAAGACCAAGGCCGGAGGCACCGCCAGCGAACGCTGCAACGGCTGAGCCGCGCCCAGCAGCGCGACGAGCACGGCGACCACAATCACGAGGGGAATCAGGATCGGGGGCGTTCCAATGCCCGCGCGGAAAACGGACCGGCCTACCCAGGCTGCGAGCTCAACTCCGACAAGAGCACCCGCGATACCACCGGCCAGGCCTTCCATCACTACCTCCGCGCCGAACAGGGAGGCGATCAGCCAGTCCCCGGCCCCGGTGGCTTGCATGATGGCGATCTCGCCGCGACGCTCCAGGACTGTCGTCGCCATCACGCTCCACACCGTGATGCCAGATGAAACGAGCGCGGCGAGCGCGATCAGGAGCATGAGGCCGCTAATTCGCGACAGCACGCGTCCTTCGCTATCGGCAATGCGCCAAACGGGGCGTGCGACCGCCATCGGCAGCACCTCGTTGATCTGATGCGCAATGGAGCTGACGTAGTTGGTGCAATTCCAGCGCTCGAGTTCGGTATTCGACATCCGCTTGGGATCTTTCCGTGCGAAGGCGTCTTCGGGCTTCGTGATGGCACCGACCTGGAGCGATTCCACTTGGCCGGGCCGGTGCAGAAGATCCTGCAGCACGCTCAAGCGGACGAGCACGCGATCGTCTTCATCGCCGCCGCTGTGGAGAATCCCGGCGACGATAAAATCGTGCCCGATTAGATGCGCGGTCGAGCCCACGATGAGCCCGAGTTTGCGGGCCGCCGCAGCTCCGGCCATGCAATCGAATACTGGCGCTCCGTCGCTGTCGTCTATCCAGCGGCCTTCAATCTGCCAAGCGGGGCTGAGGTCGCGAATGCCCGTCTGCTGCTCGCGACCGTCCGGGGTCCGGTATCGCCTATGGAACCAAACGCCTTCCACTGGGACATCGGAAGGGCTTGTGAGCGATGGCGCGAAACCAGTGATGTTGAGCTGCCAGAATATCGATTTAATCTTCGGAATTTGATCTTCGGGAATGTATGCGGCGCCTCCCACTGGCACGGCGCGCACGCCCGCGATCTCTACCGGGCTAGCGAGAGTCTTGGGAGTGACAATCAAATTTGCGCCCACCGAGCGAAGTTCGCGGTTGACCTTATCACCGACATCGAGCATCACGCCGAGCATGGCTGTCGCCACGGCGGAGCCCATGGCGACGGCGGCGACCGTCATGGCCTTACGTTTCGGTGCCCGGCGAAGGGATTCGACGACGAATCTAAGGAACATTTTCTAATGACTCGCGGTGCGGAACAGGCGCGTCCCGGCGGAAAAAAGCTTATCAGCGGGAATCACGACTTGGTCGCCCTCGATTTTGGAGACCAAAGGAATGGGATTGCAGCCGCCATGAATTCCAATTGAGGGGATGAAAATCGCCGAAGCGCAGTTGCGGCAGATCACGTTCAGGCCTTTCTGGTAATAACCTTGATTGCCGCAGATCTCGCAGGCGTCAAATGCCGTGGCGATGGTGCGGTCGGGGCGCTGGATCAAGATGATGCGGACAGTGACGCCGTCCGACTCAATCGCAAAACGGTGCAGGTTCCCGTCGCTTACCGATGCGCGAGGTATACGTGCCGCGCCGTTCTCAACGGTTATCGGTTGGGCGTACGAGAGGGATGTGGATGCTCTCGCGTAAACAAATTCCGCGGTGATGGCCAAGATGAAGATTCCGGAAGCGAGGCAAGAGGCAATTACCCAAAGACGTTCCCGTCGCGCCGACCAATTGGCTTTGCGCAGGGCGGCACCCTCAAGACCCTTGGATGATGGCGTGCGCCGGTTGCGCCATTCCATCAAGAGCATCGCGCCGGCTAGGGCGAGAATCGCAACAAAAAAAAACGATTCGTTTCGAACAATCGGGCCGATCAAGCGCATCTCGCGAGTACTACTCGGGAGAATCTGGCCTTCGGAAAGCTCATGCAATCCAGTGATAAGCAGTTGCAAAACCACCACCATCAGGATGACCGTGGTGACCTGAAAGAAGCTGCGGATGTTTACACGAATAGTTCCGCGCACGAAGCTGACGCCGAAGAGAAGGGCGAGACCAAGACCGATGAAGACACCCAAAAACTGAAGCACACCGGAGCTGTCGAGGCGAACCGCCGCAAGCAACAAAACGGTCTCAACTCCTTCCCTGAAAATCATTAGAAAGACGAAGAAAAACACGCCCCACCGAGAGGCCTCGCCTGATGTTCTTTCCTGCAACTGAGTTTCAATTTCGCCCTTCATGCCCTTGGCGCCGCGGTTCATCCATAGCACCATACTGAACACAAAGAGAGCACTTATAAGCAGTGTCCAGCCCTCATAAGCCTCCTCGGTGATCTCGAATCTTCGGAACACCCAAGCCAGCAAAAAGCTAGCAAATACAGCGACTCCGAACGCCCGGTACACGTAAGGAAGAAGTTCTTGGCGACCCGCCTTGCGCAAATACGCGATGGCAATGGCGATCACGAGCGCGGCTTCGACGCCCTCTCGCAGCGTGATGATCAGGGTCTGCAACATGGCAACTGGTTTGCAAAACTATTGTAACAAGATGCGTTTCCACCTTTCCGGGTACAATCGGCTTGCGTGCCGAAACCCGAGTGGTTAAATCGCAATGTGATGGGCATGACCATCACCAGTTTTCTCTCCGACGCGTGCTACGAAATGGTGCTGGCAATTCTGCCCGGCTTTCTTCCCGTTGTAGGAATTGCGGCCGCGGCGTTAGGGTGGATCGAAGGAATCTCCGACGCGTTTTCGAGCTTTTTGAAACTTGGAGCTGGCTGGTACTCAGACCGGATCGGCCACCGCAAGACGATGGTGACTCTTGGTTACCTTTTCACGGGAACCGGGCTGTCGCTTTTTGCGTGGGCGTGGTCATGGCCGCTGATTTTGGCGGGGCGAATGGTGAGCTGGTTCGGAAAGGGGATTCGCGGATCCCTGAGGGATGCCATGCTCTCGGAATCGGTGGCGCCGGAAGTGCGCGGCAAAGCATTCGGCTTTCATCGGGCGGGCGATACGCTGGGTGCGATTGTGGGTCCTCTCACGGGAGTGCTTCTTTTATCTTTGCTGCCTCACAATCCGCCGGACACACCGTTCCGTCATATTTTTCTGCTTTCATTGATTCCCGGTCTGGCGGCGCCGACCGCTTTCGCGCTGCTGGTGCGCGAGACGCGCCGTAAAGCGCAAACTCGCGTTACGATCTGGCGAGCGGTGCGCGACCTTCCGCGGCCTTATGCCAAATTTCTCACGGGCGTCGGAATTTTCGGAAGTGGCGACTTTTCGCCAACACTGCTGATACTCGCCGCAAGCGTCTTGTTAGCACCTGAGTTTGGCCGCGTGCACGCCGCTCAATTGGCCGCCCTTTTTTACGTGCTGCGCAATTTTGTTTACGCGGCTGCGTCGTATCCGATCGGTGCCTTGAGCGACCGGATGCCAAAACGATTTCTTCTCGCCGGGGGATATGGTCTGGCGGGTTTGGTGTCGCTGGCAACAGGCGCGATGTTCCTGACCGGCAGCGGCAAAGTTTTTGTGTTAGGTGCGATTTTCGTAATGGCCGGTGTGTTCGCCGCCGCCCAGGACACGCTTGAGGGGGCAATTCCGCCAGATTTCGTGGCAGACAACGTGCGCGGGACGGCTTATGGGTTGCTGGGCGCGGTCAATGGAGTCGGCGACTTGATCGCCAGCGCGATGGTGGGAACGGTGTGGAGTTTAATTTCCCCCGCCGCTGCGTTCGGCGCCGCCGCGATGCTAATGCTTTCTGGGAGCATCGTGATGGTGACCACCCGCTCCCATACAACTTAAATCTTCTCGATACCATCCACAGGCCGGTCCAGCACTTCGCGGATCTTGGCGAGCAATTCTTTAGGCACAAATGGCTTTCGAAGAAAATCGGTTGGCCGAGCTAAATCGCGGAGCTGCTCTTCCATGTGCCCGGAGATTAGGACGGTTCTTGTTTCGGGCCGCTCGCTGGCGATATGTTGCGCGAGTTGAATTCCATTCATGCGAGGCATCTGGACATCGCTCAGCAGCATATCGATAGGATGGGGATAGCTGCGAGAAACATCTAAACCGGCCACTCCGTCCGCCGCTGTCAGCACCAGATACCCTTCTCTGGATAACATATGGTGAAGCAAATTTAGTACGACCGGTTCATCCTCCACGAGTAAAATTGTTTCTTTTTTTTGCTCGACAATCACGCTTGTGTTAAACGCATGGCGAGGGCCATTTCTGCCTGATCAATACAGATTAATGTGGCCCAGATTACAATCGCGGCTAGGGATTGGACGCGCGAGCCGCCATCGCCCCTGCCCAGCACCCGGCGTAACCAACGATTACACTCAAGATCACATATAACAGGGCAATTATTGAGAATCCTTCACCGATTACGGTATACGTCTCCCATTCAAAAGCGGAGAACGTAGTGTAGCCGCCGAGGAATCCAACGATGATCAGGGGCCTCCAATTCGGGTTAACGTGGGCGCGTTCGGTAAGAATGGTCAGGATTAAACCGATTAGAAACGATCCGGTCACGTTGATGGTGAAGGTGGCCAGCGGAAAGCGCCCGCTATACCGGTTGTTGATGAGGCTCCCGAGCACATAGCGAAGGAGAGATCCAGCGGCTCCGCCAACACAGACGCAAATATATCTGGTCAACAATCTCTGCATCTTACCCTCTTCGCGCTTCAACTGTTAACATGCTTTCGTGATGCCTCGGGCGTCGAACCAAGAATACACGCGTGAGGATGTCCGCCGGATGCTGAGCATCTCGGAGCGGCAACTGCAAGGCTGGGAGAGGAGTGGGCTGATCGAATCCACGGCGACCTTCAGTTTTTCCGATCTAATCGCGCTGAAGGCTGTGCAGAAGCTTCGCGAGAAGCGCTTCCCCGCGAAAAAGATCGGATATGCAATTGAATCGTTGAAGCGCAAGCTCTCGCACATATCCCGGCCCCTTTCTGAGTTAAAGATAATCTCCGATGGGAAAACGATCGCAGTTCTGGTGGCTGGGCAGAAAATGGAGGCGATCAGCGGGCAACTGCTGTTCGACTTCGATACCGGCGACTTGCCAATTCTGAAGTCGTTTCCCGATCCCAAGACCCAATCGGTTCCCCACCCCGAAGAGGCAGCGGAACGTTTTTTCCAGCGCGGACTCATGCTGGAAGAGACCGGGGCTCCCGTGCAGGAGGCTATTGACGCATACCAGCGGGCCATTGAACTGAACCCGCAAGCTGCGGGCGCATTGGTCAACTTGGGCACCATTTATTACCGCCTCAAGAAATTGAAAGAGGCCGAGACGCACTATCGGCGCGCCGTGGAAGCGGATCGCGAATACCCGCTGGCCCACTTCAATCTTGGAAATTTGTACGAAGAACAGCAGCAAGTGGAACCCGCAAGGCAGCACTACCAAGCGGCACTACGCTTGAACGCGCAGTATGCCGATGCGCATTTCAACCTGGCGCTGCTCTGCGAACGGACCGGCGAGCCGATGAAGGCCGTCAGCCATTGGAAGGCATATCTAAAACTCGATGGCACCAGCACGTGGTCCAAGACCGCGCGCCGGCAGCTCGAACGCCTGACGCAGGCCACCCTCGTGAAGCCTCGGTAAACCCGCCATTGTTATCCTGGTGTTGGAGTTAACTTTCTTTGCATCGCCTTGCTATCGCGTTTCGCAGTTTTTTTGCTTTGATATTTGACGGGTTCCTTCCCGTCGACCTGATAACGGAACTGGGATTGGTGGAGAAGTCGGCCATTCCGAAACCGGCGCCTCCTCCGCCACCAGCGCCGACGGCAGCCGATGGCGCTCTGCAGCTCCTGGGGATTCTCCAGCGCGATGGCCGTCTGCTCGATTTCTTGATGGAAGATATTGCAAGCTATTCCGACGACCAGGTGGGCGCGGCCGTGCGTGGGTTGCATGGCCAGTCGCGCGAGTCGTTGGATCGTTATGTGAAACTGCAGCCGGTGATCGACGGGGTGGAGGGAACTTTCGCGAAAACGCCGGCGGGCGATCCTGGATTGGTTAAATTTATCGGGAACGTCCCGGCGGGGACACCAAAGGGTGGGACGCTGCGACATCGCGGCTGGCGCGCGATGAGCATTCAGCTTCCACCCATTGCAGGGCGTTCGGATGTGACTGTCGTCGCGCCGGCCGAAATCGAAATCGAATAGCGCATGTCCCATTACGTGATCGGTATCGATCTCGGTACCACGAACTCGGCGCTCGCTTACAAGGCGATCAACGGGGGTGATAGTGAGACGAGTGCGGTTGAGCGGCTGGTGATTCCGCAACTGGTAAACGCGGGCGAGGTGGCCGAAGAAAATCTGCTGCCATCGTTCCTCTATATTCCGGTCGAAAAGGATTTTGCGGCGGGGACGACCTCGCTTCCGTGGAATGGAAATCCGCAGTATGTGGTCGGGCGATTGGCGCAGAAGCGGGGGGTCGAAAATGCGGGCAGGCTGGTATCGTCCGCCAAGTCGTGGCTCTCGCACGCGGGTGTAGATCGCAGCGGGGCCATTCTTCCGAATCACGCGCCTGAGGGAGTGCCGCGGCTTTCGCCAGTGGCTGCGTCCGCCGAATACTTGAAACATCTGCGCGCCGCGTGGGACGCACAATTTCCGGAGTCGCCGTTCACGGAGCAGGAAGTGCTCGTCACGGTGCCGGCGTCGTTTGATGCGGTCGCGCGGGAATTAACATTACAAGCTGCCGAAGACGCAGGATACCGGCAGGTCACGCTGCTTGAAGAGCCGCAGGCCGCCTTTTACGCGTGGATCGAGCGGCATCCGGATTGGCGTGAACGCGTTCAGGTAGGTAACCTCATTCTGGTAGTGGATGTTGGAGGTGGCACCACCGATTTCACCCTCATCGCGGTAACCGAAGAGCGCGGCGAACTAGCGCTGGAGCGCGTGGCTGTGGGCGAACACATTCTGTTGGGCGGCGACAATATCGATCTGGCACTGGCGCGTCTGGTTGCCGATCGACTGGCTGAAAAAGGCACGCGCATCGACGGCATGCAGTTGCAGATGCTGTGGGCGAACTGTCGCGCGGCGAAGGAAAAATTGCTGGAAGCCGGATCTACCGCGAAAGAGCAGCCAGTAACCATTCTGGGCAAAGGCACTGGATTAGTTGGCGGCACGATCAAGGCGGCGCTGCGTCGCGAAGACCTGGACACGGTGATGCAAGGCTTTCTTCCAGAAACCCCGAGTTCCGAAATGCCTATTCGGCAGAAACGCTCGGGCTTGCAGGAAATCGGGCTGCCCTATGCATCGGATGCGGCGATCACCCGGCACCTGGCGAAATTTTTGCGGCAACAATCGGCGGCGAGCGAACAGAAGATGACGCGGCGCGGCCCCAGCGGTCTGGCCTGCCCCACGCATGTCCTGTTCAATGGCGGCGTGCTGCATTCCCCATTCGTTCGAGAACGGCTCCTGCGCGTGTTGAATGGCTGGCTGGCGGAAGAAGGCTTCGGCGAAATCGAGCCACTGACCGGCGAGGATCTGATGCAGGCCGTGGCGCGAGGGTCGGCTTACTATGGCGCGGCGCGCCACGGGAAAGGCGTGAGGATCCGTGGCGGAATTCCCCGATCGTATTACGTCGGCATCGAGACAACCATGCCCGCCGTGCCGGGAATGACGGCTCCATTGAAGGCGCTCACGGTGGCGCAGTTCGGAATGGAAGAAGGCACGGACGTGCAAATTCTCAATCGCGAATTCGGTCTGCTGGTGGGCGAGCCAGCCGAGTTTCGCTTTTTCAATTCGGCGGTTCGAAAGAACGACGCGCCCGGCACCATGATTGAAGATTTCGGGGACGAACTCGAAGAGATGTCTCCAATGGAAGTGCATCTTTCCGCCGATCGGGACGATCGCGAAATCGTGCGCGTGTCTTTCGAAACCGTGGTAACCGAGATTGGAATGTTGCAGCTCTGGTGCGTCGCGCGCGATGGCCGTCGTTGGAAGCTGGAGTTTAACGTGCGTGAGCGCGTGGCCGCATGAACGTCGGAATCGATCTCGGGACCACCAACTCGGCACTGGCATGGATCGATCCCGCTGAAGCCGAGGACACTAGCTTTCCGCCGATTCGAATTTTCGATATTCCGCAGCTCGTCAGCGCCACCCGTGTGGAAGCGCGCCGCACGCTGCCGTCGTTCCTTTTGCTGGAGGACGGTCAGCCGGTCGGAACTTACGCGCGTGAGCAGGGTGCGCTGGTGCCGACGCGGCTGGTGCATTCGGCGAAGTCGTGGCTATCTAATCCGGACGTGGATCGCACCGCGAAAATTCTGCCATGGGATTCTCCCGAAACCGGCCGCGTGCTTTCGCCGGTGGAAGTCTCGGCACGATTTCTGGCGAAATTTCGTGAGGCTTGGGATGCGGGGAAGTTCGGGCTCCTAGCCGACCAGGATATTGTCCTAACCGTGCCTGCGTCGTTCGACGAGGAGGCGCGCGAGCTCACGGTGATGGCGGCGGCCGAGGCTGGGCTGCCAAAAATCACGCTGCTCGAAGAGCCGGCGGCGGCGTTTTATTCTTGGATTGCGACGAATCTGGCGCAATCGCGCAAACAGCTCTTCGACGGACAGGTCGTGCTGGTTTGCGATGTCGGCGGCGGGACGACAGACTTCAGCCTGATCCGCGTTTCCCGCAAAGATGACCGCATCGAATTCACCCGCACCGCCGTTGGCAAACATCTGTTGCTCGGCGGGGATAATCTCGATCTCACGCTGGCCTGGCTCGCGGAAAGTAAGCTGAACGCGCAGCTTTCCATACGCCAGCGAAGCGGATTGCGACGCCAATGCTCGGCGGCGAAGGAACGGTTGCTCTGCGATCCAAAGCTGCAATCCATAGAGATCACCGTGCTGGGCGGAGGCTCTGCACTGATCGGCAAGACTCTAAAGACGGAAATTCTGCGCGAAGAGGCGCTGGAACTGACCCTCGAAGGATTTCTTCCGCTGAGCCCGCGAGGCGAAGGGCCGAAGGACGAAAAACGCAGCCTGTTTCGCGAACTGGGGCTGCCGTTCGTCAGCGACCCAGCAATCAGCAAACATTTGAGCGTGTTTTTGGAAGGGGCGGGTGATGTTCCCGATGCGATCCTGTTCAACGGCGGCTTCTTCATCCCGGAAGTCTGCCGAACACGCGTCGCGGACGTGCTGGAAAACTGGTTCGGGCGGCGTCCGAAGATTTTCGAAAATCGAAATCTGGATTTAGCCGTTGCGACGGGCGCCGCGTATTATTCGTATGTCCGATCGACCGGCAGCGGCGTTCTGGTGCGGGGCGGTCTGCCGCGCGCTTACTACATTGGCATCGGCGAAGACTCCGCGGTGTGCCTGGTGCCGCGCGGAGCGGAAGAAGGCGTGACGCTGGAGATCGATCGGGAAGATTTGCAGATCGTCGCAAACAAGCCGGTGACGTTTCGCCTGTATAGTTCGCTCAGCCGCACCGACGATGCACCGGGACAGGTAATTCGCATTGCAGACGCGGGCGCGGACTTGCACGCGCACGCGCCTCTGCAAGCGGTGATCCGGTATGGGAAGCCCGGCGAAAAATTTATCCCGGTGAAACTCGGGGCGCGTCTGACTGAAGTCGGGACACTGGAAACTTGGTGCGATTCGAAACTCAGCGATCATCGCTGGCGGTTGCAGTTTGAGCTTCGTAAAGCTGCAGTGGCCGCGGTCCGCAAACCCGCGGCGGTGGTGAGCGAAGAGCATCTCTTGCAAGCCGTCGCTCTGGTCCGCGAGATGTTTTCGTCCAGCGGCAAAGCCCCCCTCAACCCGGAAGAGCTTCCTGCCGCTCTTGAGCAGCGCCTCGGTTTGGGCCGGAATTCCTGGCCTGTCGCGGCCATCCGCCAACTCGCGGACGCGTTCATCACTTCAGCGGACGGCCGCAAGAGGAGTCCAGCATTCGAAGTGCGATGGTTGAATTTGTGCGGCTTCTGTCTGCGTCCAGGTTTCGGATTTCCCGGCGATGACTACCGCATCGAGCAAGCTCGCCGGGTGTACGCGAGCGGATTGCAGCATAGCAATCAAGTACAGAACGAAATCGAATGGTGGATCTTCTGCGGACGCATCGCGGGCGGCTTGAACCGCAACCAGCAGGTGGATATCTTTCAGCGACTCTCGCCGTTTCTGCTGCCGCGCGGCGGCAAAAAGGTGCCGCGTGTAAATTCCAGCTTGCTGAGGGAGATGTGGCGCACCGCCGCCAGTTTAGAGTTGCTACCGATCACCACGCGAACGGAACTGGGCGACGCACTGGTGCGCGCGGCGAAATCGGCAACATTGCGCGATACGGACCTTTGGTGCTTATCGCGCCTGGGCGCGCGCGAGCTATTCTACGGGCCGGCCAATCAGGTTTTGCCAGCCGCCACCGCGACCCGATGGATCGAGGCGATTCCGCCATCGCATCAATCCGCGAGTGCGGCGGACGCGATTGCCTCGCTCGCCCGTAATACGGGTGATGTGACTCGCGACATTTCGCCCAAGACTTTCGAAGGCGTGAAGCTGCGGCTGGCGAATTCACCGAAGTTGCTGGCGATGCTCGAAGGCGCGGAGGAGCGCGACGAAAGCACGCTTGGTCGTATATTCGGGGAATCGCTGCCGTCGGGTCTAGTGTCGAACGGCGACCGGGCTGGTAATTAGCCGAACGGCATTGCGCATCAGTTGCAGGCCATGATCGTCCGCGGCGGTCAGAATCGATTCGGGATGGAACTGAACGGCTTCGATGGGCAGCTCGCGATGGCGCACCCCCATGATGACGCCGTCTTCGGACTCCGCGGTGATTTCGAGACAAGCGGGCAGTCGTTCGCGGATCGCATACAAGGAGTGGTAACGCCCCACCAAAAACTCCTGCGGAAGCCCTTCAAAAATGCCGACGCCACGGTTGCGAATGCGCGAAGGCTTTCCGTGCATGGGATAGTTGAGAACGCCCAGTTCGCCTCCAAAAGCTTCAACTACGCCTTGGAGTCCAAGACAGACTCCGAAGATGGGGATGCCGAGGCGGACCGCTTGCCGCACCAAATCGGGAACTCCGAAATCCGCCGGACGCCCGGGGCCAGGTGAAATCAGCAGGAGGCTCGGGGCGATTTCGCGCAAAAGCTGCGTTGGAAACCCGGCCCGATACGTCACCACTTCCGCCCCTGTCTGCCGCGCGTAATTCGCGAGTGTGTGGATGAAGCAATCGTCGTTATCAACCAGCAGCAAACGCGCGCCCGTGTTGTCGTGCTCAACAGCGATGGCAGTCTTCGGCGCAACATCGCTTGCACCCAACAGCCGGAAAAAGCCTGTCGCTTTCAGGCGCGTTTCGGCTTCTTCGAGAACGGGGACAGAATCGTAGAGTAGCGTTGCGCCCGCCGGATAGCTGGCCATTCCGTCACGCAAGTAAGTTGTGCGAATCAGGATGCCGGTATTGATGTCGCCATTCAGATTAATCATGCCGATGGCGCCGCCGTACCAGGCGCGGGCGGTCTTCTCCAGCCTCTCGACGGTTTGCGCCGCAGCCTTCTTCGGCGCGCCGATCACCGTGACGGCCCACATGTGGCTCAAGAACGCATCGAGGGAATCGAAGCCTTCTTTCAGAAAACCTTCGACGTGGTCGACGGTATGAAAGAGGCCGACGTAGGATTCGATTAAGCGGCGTCCGATCACTTGCACGGACCCCGGCTCGCAAACGCGCGACTTGTCATTGCGGTCCACGTCGGTGCACATCGTCAGCTCCGACTCTTCTTTGGCGGAGTTCAGGAGTTCGCGAATATTTTCAGCGTCGCGGAAAGGGTCGCCGGTGCGGCGAGCGGTGCCGGAAATGGGACAGGTTTCGACGCGCTGCCCCTCGATGCGCACAAACATTTCCGGAGACGCTCCGACCAGTTGCTCAGTACCGAACTGGACCAGAAATTCATAAGGGCTTGGATTAGCGCGCTGCATGCGCTCGAATAATTCCGAGGGCTTACCTGAATACGGTGTCTGGAATGTCTGCCGCAGGACCACTTCGTAGTAGTCGCCGCGCCGCATGCCCTCCCGGACTGTTTCCACATTGGCCATGTACTCGCCGGGCGTGTGATCCGAAGTAATAGGGGCGGGATCGCGAGGAGAGGGCGGCGCAATCTCTTCCGCGGTGCGCGTCACGCCGGCGGTAGTCAAACCCGCTCCCGAGAAATCGTACTGGAAGCGCTCGATCTGCTCACGCTTGCGATCCATGAAGCAGATATCGTCGCAGAGGAACAGATGTAGATCGCGATGGCCATATCGAGGAAGCTTCTGTTCGATGGGCTCGAATTGAAAAAGCAGATCGTAACCGAAAGCGCCGATGAAGGCGAGACGGCTGTCTTCGGAATTTCTAAATTCTTCAGTGAGCGCCCGCAGGATTGAGAATACCGAAGGCTGCTTGCTGCGTTCTTCCTCCGAAAAGAGGCGGGGCATGGGCTTGAGCAAGCCTTGCAGAGCGCCGTCGCGAAGCTCGAATTTATCCCAATGGGGATGAGCTTCGAGAATCGGAAACAACATCTGGTTCAATATGGCGCCACGATCATTTAACGGACGCAATTCGACCTGGCGCTGCGTCGATACCAGTTCAAGCGGTGGACGCGTGGAAGCGACATCCCAGCGGGAATAGCGCCCCGGAAATTCATAACCGGAGGATAGATAAACGCCGCGGTGGGTGTCGAGTTCCCGGAGGAGTGTGCGCAGACCCCGGCGATAAGGAATTTTAGTAGCCGTGCGGGTGACTGTGATGCCGTGAGGCGTGGAATAACGGAGTTCGCGCATTGGAAACAGGACCTACAACTCAGTCCTGAAGTGACCCGATTTCACTCAGGATAGCATTCCCCGAAGACTGGACCGGGTGTAGCATAAGAGCAAATGAAGCGGCGAGAATTTCTCCAGTCCGGCGCAGTTGCGGCCGGGAGTGCATTTGCAACCAAGGCGCAAACGCCCGTCCCCACGCCTCCGAAGCCGAAGATCATTACGTCTGTCATGTTATGGACGCTAAAAGGGACGTTTGAAGAGCGCGTCGAGGCCGCCGCCCAAGCCGGAATGCAATCGGTCGAACTTGTGGGAGAACACGTCACGTGGACGGACGCGGATATCGTGCGTACGAAGAAGCTGGTGGCTTCCTACCGCATGGGGATGGATACCATTATCGCGACCCCCGATTGGGGTAAGCGCCCGGTGTCGATGGTGGACCCGGCGCAGCGCGACAACTTTCTCGCTGACTGCAAGGCAGCTATCACTTTCGCGAAAAAAATGGATGTGCCGCAGATTATTTTAATGAGCGGCAACGCCATCCCCGGCCGGACGCATGAAGATCAGTACGCCAGTCTGCTCGAAGGCGCCAAACGCGCGGGCGATTTAGCTTCTGCGGCGAATGTCACCATGATTGTCGAGCCGCTGAATTCACTCGTGAATCACAAAGGCTTTTTCTTGAATACCTGTGTTGAGGGCCTTAAACTCATCAAGGACGTCGACAATCCCCACGTCAAACTTCTGTTTGACATCTATCATGAGCAGGTGCAGATCGGGAATGTTACTCGAACACTGAAGGCCGCAGTCGATCATGTAGCCGTGTTTCATATTGCCGACAATCCGGGCCGCAACGACCCTGGCACGGGCGAGATCAACTACGCGAACGTCTATAAAGCAATCCGCGAAACCGGTTACAACCGTTATGTGACCATGGAATATCTTCCGCTCGGCGATCAAGTGTCGAGTCTCAAGCGCGCGGTGGACGATTTCCGAACCGCGATTTTGACGTAAAGCAATGGTAGGATAGAATTTGGCGGCCCCGCCAACTCATGTACAACGCCTTTTTTGGACTGAAAGAAAACCCGTTTGAACTGAGTCCCGACCCGGCCTTCCTCTACCGCAGCACGCAGCACGAGGAAGCGCTGGCAAACCTGCTTTACGGAGTGCAAAGCAGGAAAGGCTTCATCGCGTTGACCGGCGAAGTCGGGACTGGAAAAACGACAATGCTCGAATGCTTGCGAGACTTCCTGCACTCACAGCAAATTCCCTTTGCGTTTGTTTTCAATTCGCGACTTACGCCCGATCAATTTTTCGAGATGATCGCCTACGATTTCGATTTGCGATGCTCGCGCACCTCGAAGATGGAGGTGCTTTTTGCGTTGAATGCAATGCTGGTTGAACGTGCCAACCAGGGTAAGACGACAGTTCTCATTGTAGACGAGGCACATAACCTCGAGTGGGATGTTCTTGAAGAGATTCGTCTTCTAGGAAATTTGGAAAACCGGCGCGGCAAGTTGATGCAGATAATCATCGCGGGGCAGCCGGAATTAGATCGTAAGTTGGAAGCCCCAAACTTTCGGCAGCTAAAGCAGCGAATTGCCCTGCGCTGTCAGCTAAAGCCTTTCGATCAAACCGAAACGGCACTCTACATTGCATCCCGTTTGGCAAAGGCCGGGATGGCAACTCAAACTGTGTTTTCTCCCGAACTCTTGGAGGAACTTCACGCGCGCAGCCATGGCATTCCCCGCATTATCAATCTGGTCTGCGATAACTTGCTGCTTCTCGCGTTTGCAATGGAGAGCAAAGTGGGAACGATGGAAATGCTGGATGAAGTTTCCACCGACTTAAGGCTGGAGTGGCCAGGGAATCGTACGCGCCATAAGGAACAGTACAGCCGGGGAGATTGAAGCGGGGCCAGCGTGAACCGACCCCGGAAATCTACCTACCGATTTACCGGATTCGAGCTCGGCGATTGATTCATCGCGGAAACGGATTCGGCTGTATAAATTACCACCTCTACACGGCGGTTCTTTGCGTTTGAACTGCGGCTTCGTCCTTCATCCACGGGCTTTTCTTTACCCAGACCGATCATGTGAATGCGATATACGGGAATATCCTGTTTGGCAACCAAATACTGCATCACGCGATCAGCACCGGCGACGGCTGAGCGACGAATTATAATCGGCGGAGCCCACTCGATCGGTAAATCCTTCGACGGCGACAAAATAACGCTTCAAGCTATTCTTATCCGCGAATAGTTGATCTAACTGACGTTTGGCATCCGCAGTCAACGTGTCTTTGTTAAACCCGAACGGCACAGCCACTACTCCTTTTTGCTTGTAGTCGTCTAGGTTTGCCACGGACTGCCGCAAATCGCCAAGATCTCGGCCGTTTTGGTCTGCCTTCTGACCGGCTTGATCAGCCTTGGTCAGGGCGTCGGTCGCACGGCTATCGGCGGTCATAGCTCGCTCTTTGGTCGCGCTCAGCTCCGTCTCGTCCCGCTCCAAATCTTTACGGGTGGAGTCAAGAGTTTCACCTTGCTTGTTGGTCTGTTGAGCGACTTGATCCACGCGGCCGCTCACCGGGTCGACTGTTTGCCGGACGTATTTTTTAGTTGCACACCCTCCGGACAAAAGTGCACCAGTCAGTAAAAAGCTATAAACGATTGTTCGATTCATAGGCACCTCGGTTAATTAGCTGCAATTAAAAGGCAGTTGTGCTATTTCGCACTGTTCCAGCTCATGACAAACGGCACCCAGCGAAAAGAGTACAATGGCCACCAGAAAGGTCGTTTTACAATGTCCGAAAATATCTCCCTGGATCGAAGGGTATTCCTAAAGACGGCTGCAGGCGTGGGGGCCACGCTCGGCATTGCCAATCAAATGTTCGGAGCCCATTCCGTTGCTAAGCCCGCGGCGCGTGTAATCGGAGCAAACGACCGTATCAACCTTGGTTTTATTGGTACGGGCGGACGCGGAACATACCTCTTGAAGAATTTCGCGAAGAACGGCGAGACCGATAATTCTTGCCAGGTTGTGGCGGTTTGCGATGTCTACGAAAAGCGTAAGCGGATGAATGCCGAACAGTATAAGGTCCCCGGCTTTCTGGACTACCGCGAGATTCTCGCGCGCCCCGATGTGGACGCGGTGGTGATCGCGACGCCCGACCACTGGCACGGCAAAATCGCGCTGGAGGCCATGGACGCAGGAAAGGATGTCTATCTCGAAAAGCCGATGACGCACACCATCGAGGAAGCCAAGCAGCTTTCCGCGACCGTGCGCGAGACCAAACGCGTTTTGCAGGTCGGTTCACAGACCACGACGGCGGACCAATGGCACAAAGCGAAGAAGGCGATTGCCGATGGCGCTATCGGGAAGATGATTAGCAGCCAGGGATCGTATCATCGCAATTCTAAAGAAGGCGAGTGGAACTGGGACATCGACAAGGACGCCAGCGACAAAGGCACGGGAGAGAATTACATCGACTGGAAAACGTGGCTAGGGCCCGCGCCAAAACGAGCCTTCGATGCCGATCGGTTCTTTCGATTCCGGAAGTATTGGGACTACTCGGGCGGCATTGCGACCGACCTCTTCTTCCATGTGGTTGCGCCGCTGAACATTTGCTGGTCGGAGCCGCAGTTTCCCTCGCGCGTCTCCGCGATGGGCGGAATCTACATCTTCAAGGATGAACGCGAGGTGCCGGACACGTTCAATCTGATGGCGGATTATCCTAAGGGACATTCGCTGATCCTGAGTGCGTCGATGGCGAACTCGCGGCATATACCGGGGTTGATTCGCGGCCATGAAGGCACCATCGTGATGGTGGATCACGGGATGTTCGAAGGCCGGACGGACCATATCACGGTCACGCCGGAAACCAACGTGATCGACGACGCGTACAAAGCCAAGTTTGGCGACGCGGCGTTCACTATTCCCGTGGACCAAAAAGATGCGATGCAGGCGCACATCAGTAACTTCCTCGGTTGTATCCGCACGCGGGAGAAGCCGACGCTGGATGTGGATACCGCGCTCCACGCCCAGGTGACCATTTCGATGGGAGTGCAATCGTATCGCGAGGGCCGGGTTCTCTATTGGGATGAGAAGACCATGAAGGTGGTTCCGAAGGCGCCCAAGGCATAGTTCAGCTACTGTGAGACCGAGACGACCACCGAGTTGCTGGGGTTGCCGTTTACGGTGAGAACTAGCGGATAATCGGCGCTCTGTAGACGCGGCACTTGGATATTGGCTTGTGCCAGGGCAACGAATCCGGGCGTCATACCCGCGAAGTAGATGGAAGCATCTACTCCGCCGATGGTGGCCGTGGTTTTCAACTTGGCTCTGGAGACAGGACTCGCCGGAGTGGCGGCTCCCGTGGCTATGGAGTTATCAAGCGGGCCTTGGCCAGTATAGTACACGATGATGTAATGACCCGCTTTCGCTGGCTTGGCCGCCGAGTTAGTGCTGCCGTCGTCGTTGTTCTGGATGACGCCATGGTTCGCGCCATAGATGAAGATACCGGGGGCGGCTTGCGCGATGGAGACTGGGCTCGTTGCTGAGGTTCCATTCGGACCTTTAACCACGACGGTCGCGCTCGTAGGGCCAGCCTCAAAAGGCAACTGCGCATTAATCTGGTTGGCGCCCGCGTATACCAGGGGAACCGCTGCACCATTCACTTCCACGGAATATCCGCCCAAAGACAAAGGTAGTGGCGTGATAACAGCGGAATTCATACCGGTGGCAAAGTTTGACCCGAAGATCGAAAACAATGAGCCGGGGGCGATGGGCGCGAAGGCGAAGCTCGCCGCGTTGACGATGCCGCCTGCGTTAAGGGTTGGCACAGTCACACCGATCGAGAATCGGGAAACGAAAGCATCGGTAAACCCGCCGCCATAAGTGGTTTGGGAACTTCCAGCGGTAATCGGAAAATCTGGTGAACTCGTCTGCCCTACAATGTAGACTCCACCTAAGCCATCAAGGGCGATTCCCTGCCCCGTTTCATCGCTGCTGCCGCCGAAGTAGGTCGAATAAACCAGCGCGGTTCCGGCCGGGTTTAGCCCCAACAGAAACGCGTCCGTAAGACGATTTCTGACGCGCTGCCGCGCATCGTTGGTCACCGGGAAATTGTTCGAAGTGGTGCTGCCGGTGATGTAGGCGTTACCCGCGCCGTCCACGGCGAGTGCGTTAGCGTAATCGTCGCCGCGGCCCCCAAGGATCGTCGAATAAATCAGCGCCGTGCCGCCGACGGCCAATTTCGTTAAAAAAATGTCGGACACTCCCCCAAGAGGATTCGTCTGATAGGATCCGGCGACCGCCGGAAAGTTATTAGACGATGTAGACCCGGTTACATAAACGCTGCCAGCACCATCCACGGCGATGCCCTGACCGGAATCAATGTCGCCGCCGCCCAAGTAAGTCGAGTAGATTACGCGGGACAGGGTCGGATTAAAAACACAAACAAAGGCATCGGAGTTTCCACCAAGCGTGCGTTGAAACGCATTGGCGCTTATGGGCAATGCGCTCGACGATTGTGTTGAGCCGGTGATGTAGACATTCTCAGCGGCGTCTACCGCAATGGCGAAACCGTGGTCATCGAGCGACCCACCGAAGTAAGTGGAATAGTTTGCATTGCCGTTATTGTCAAACCTCGCTACAAACGCGTCGTAGCCACCGAATGGACCTCGCTGGAATGGAGTAATGGTGGCGCTGGTTGGGAAATCTGCCGTTGTGTCTCCAGTGACATAGGCATTCCCTGCGTTGTCGAGGGTAATGGCAAAGGCGCGGTCCTGACCCGACCCGCCAATATACGTCGCGAATCCTAAGGAAGCGCCTTTAGGGTCTAATCGGAGTAAGAAGGCGTCGGTGTTTCCCGCAGTCTGCGCCTGAAAAGCATTTTTGACTGGAAAGTCGTTTGAGGAGGTTTGGCCGGTCAAGAAGGCAGCCCCTGTGGAATCAATGGCGATGCCGTTCGCAATGTCATCACCGGCACCCCCGATAGTGGCTGTATAAATCAGCATGTTGCCGGCCGGATTGATCTTGCTGACAAAGATATTTGTGTCGCCGCGAGGGCCGGTGGTGCTTCCAGTGACGTAAGAATTGCCGGAACCGTCGACCGCGACGGCCGTAGCCTGATAAGTCGCGCCCATGCCGCCGTACGTGGAGTAGGTCAGAACGGGATCGATGACGAGGGGCTTGGAATGGTCGTAATCGCCTACGGCAAATGCGATTTCACTAGAACCTCGTCGAACGAAAGTGCCGGATACTGAGCGCCGCGCGCCGTCGATGTTTTGGTAAAGAACGGGGTGCTTCTGAAGCAGCTCGCCGCTGGGAAAACCCAGATGAAGACTTCCGTCTGGAGAAGCGCGCAGCCCGCTCATGCCGCTAAATCGCAAACGAATCCGGGCCGGATCGGCGCCGGGAGCGACGACGAAGTCGTATTCCAATTGAGAATGGTTTCCGTAAAAGATGAGGTCGATTCCTGGATAAGGCTGGTGAACGCGGAGACGCGCGAAGATTGGGAGATTTGTGCGCCATCGCGAGGGATCGGAACCGATCAGATAACTCGCACGCCCAGGGAGCGGCTCTTCCGGCGTGATAGCGGCGGTTGCACTGGCGCCGACGAGATTCATCCCCAAGCGAGACCATCCCCGCTGAACCTCTGCGCCATGTTGGGTAACGCTAAAGATCAATCCGGACCCGCGGGCCTGCCACGTCCCTAATTCCGTGCCAGGTTCAAAGCTGAGCGGAAGCTGCTCGTATCGCGGCGCTGCGGCAAAAAGCGATGACGACAAAAAAGCGCACTTTAGCAAAATCATCCATCGAGTCATAAGGCACTTTTCAATTCGGCCCATCCATGCTCTCCGCGATGAAACTTCTGGATGTGTGAACGGCGAAAATCGCAAGCACTCGACTCCCACGTCAGTCGTTCTACTTCGATTTGAGGGTGATGGATTCGGATGACGTTGAATGAGTTGGGCTCTCCACGCCCGCGAGTTGAGGTGGCGGTCCCAGCTTGCACTATCAACGCGGCGTGTCCCGCGATGGCATAACGGACGGCCGTATTGCCGGTGAATCCAACATGGAGATGCCCGGACAAAAACAGATCCGCCCCGCACTTCGCCAGACCCGGCATGGCTTCGGCGGCTCGCCCGAGCAGATCGCGATTCTGAAATCCGTTTGGCAAGTCAAAGGGATGATGGGTCACCACTACTTTGACGATGG
This sequence comes from Terriglobia bacterium, assembly GCA_025358575.1. GTDB lineage: Bacteria > Acidobacteriota > Terriglobia > Bryobacterales > Bryobacteraceae > JANYJA01. The sequence goes on along the minus strand of JANYJA010000122.1, from coordinate 6,757 downwards.
GCGCCTCCACTGCGCACAGTCTTTTTTGCATGCGGCCCACCTGCGAAGTGTTGATGCGGCCGTTTTTGATGGTGGCAGAGCGAGCGGTGTTGATGCCGACCACCACCATTTCCTCATCGGCAAACACCGGCTCAAGATCCTGCGTAATGTAACGCTGGTATTTGTCCAATCGGTGAACAAAACGCGCGTAGAGATTGTGCATTGGTATGTCGTGATTTCCAGGAACGACAATTTGAGGAGAAGGAAGCGAGCCCAGGAATTCGCGAGCCTCGCGGAACTCACCGGTGCGCGCGCGTTGTGTCAGGTCGCCGGAAATCGCCACCAGATCCGGCTGGCAGGCCTCAATGGCGCGACGCAAAGGCGCTACGGTGGCGTTGTCCACTCTTCCGAAATGAATATCGGAGATGTGAACGAGTGTGCGCACGATTAGGCCGGGACAATGACGCGCAACGCGCCCGCGCGAATTGAATAACACAACGGCGTCTCCATGGCCCGCACCTCGCCATCGGTCGCCACCCTCAGACGCGAACGTCTGGTTTCGATCCGAATCTCAGTAGCCTGGAGAACGTCGAAATCCTTGTCGGCTTTGAGGCGGCCGATGAGCGCACGAAGAGCCAATCGGACGAGACCCGCGCGGCCGGTGCGGTGTGCCACGTAGATGGCCAGATGTCCGGCATCCAGACCATCGCGCTGGCCGAGACGGAGGCCGTCGATCTGGTAATCGTTATTTCCAATGAAAACGAAGGGAGTGAAGCGTCGCAAGTGGTTGCCGGCGGCTTGAATCTCCACGTCGAGAAACGGAGCGGCGCGAAGGGATGAAAGAGTCGCCGCCGCGAATGCTACCCATTTACTGCTGCCGAATTTGCGTCGCCGGTCACGCTGGCGGACGATACTAGGATAGAGCCCGAGGCTGGAGTTGTTCAGGAAAATATGGCCATTCACTTGGCCGACGTCGAGGCAGCGCGTGTGGCGCTGCTGAATAATCTTGGAGGCCGCTTCAAGATCGGAGGGAATCCCGACATCGCGCGCGAAATGATTTAAGGTGCCGAGTGGAAGCACTCCGAAGGCGACTTCTGTGCCGACGGCCGCAGTCGCAACGGCGTTGAGGGTGCCATCGCCGCCGCCTGCAACAAGAGTGTCGCACCCGCGGGCTATTTCATCAAGGGCCGCTTGGGTGAAGTCGGAGCCTTGTGGGGGCATGATTACGTTCGCGTCAGGAAGCAGCTCGCGGATTTTGGGCGTCGCGTCGCCCTCGCCACTCGTCCCTGCCGAAGTGTTTAAAATTATACTGATCCGGGACGGCATCCTGCTTCCGCACTAATTATACTGTGCCTATGTTGCACGGCATGCCAAAGGACGCGGAAAGTGAGTCCCCCGAACCACTATTCTTGAACGATTTTCGAGTGGGTCAGACTTTTCATTCCGGCGAGTACCTCATGGATGAGAGCCGGATCAAAGCTTTCGCGGCAGAGTTTGACCCGCAGCCATTTCACCTGGATGAATCCGCCGCGCAAGCGAGTCTTTTTCGAGGATTGGCTGCGAGCGGATGGCACACCGCCGCTGTCACCATGCGTCTTCTAGTAACCAGCGGTTTGCCGTTCGCGAACGGTTTGATTGGATTGGGCGGCGAGATCGCGTGGCCCAATCCAACCCGGCCCGGAGATACTCTCACAGTGGATAGTGAAATTCTAGAAATTCGTCCATCGAAGTCCAAGCCGAAACAAGGTATCGTGATTGTGAGAAGCACCACGCGCAATCAAAAACGGGAAACGGTGTACGTATTCACAGCCAACATTTTGGCGTTCCGGCGCGATTAGGGAATGAGTAAAATTGGCGGAGGAAGAGGGATTCGAACCCCCGAGCGAGTTACCCCGCTAACGGTTTTCAAGACCGCCGCCTTCAACCACTCGGCCATTCCTCCGACCATTATCTTAGCTGATCCCGATGAATCCTACATACTTCGCGTCACCCGCCGAACTCCGCGAATGGTTCCGCAAGCATCACGCCGACGTCCCAGAGCTTTGGATCGGATTCCATAAAAAGGGTGCGGGACAACCGAGCGTCACGTGGACTGAGTCCGTCGACCAGGCACTATGTTTCGGATGGATCGACGGCATCCGCAAGTCGGTGGATACTTCGCGCTATATGATCCGCTTCACCCCGCGACGGAATCGCAGCATTTGGAGCAGCGTCAACTTGAGACGCGCTGGCGAACTGATTGAAACGGGCCTAATGCAGCCCACGGGCCTTCAGGCCTTTCAGATTCGTTCCGCGCCACGAACCGGAATTTACGCGTATGAGCAAAACAAGGAGGCGCGGCTCGACGAGAAATTTGAGGAAATTTTCCGGGCGAATCCAGCGGCATGGACCTTCTTTCAGGCCCAACCGCCCTCCTATAGACAGACCTTGATCTGGTGGGTGGTCAGTGCCAAGAAACAAAAGACGAGAACCGCGCGACTGACCACCTTAATTTCGAAGTCGGGGGATGGAATCCGGCTGCGATGAGGCTCTAGCTCGTTAATGGGGGCAACGCGCCGCTGCTGACTGGTAAAACATACTTGCCAGGTAATGTTTTGATCAGTTCAGAAGCGTTATTGGGCTTGCCTGAGTATCAGGTTACAGCGGTGGAAGAGATAAGGGCAAGGTGCGCATCACGGTGCGCTTTCTTGGGTAGGTTTCATTTCCGCATTGCGGGGAGAAGAGGCTGCGGCTAAAAGACCGGCGGATACGGCACCCGCGGCATGAAAGCTGGGGAGTGCGGGGGTGCGTGCTCGAATTGGAGAGAAGGAAATGGCTCTGCCGGGCCTGCGGCCGCAGCTTTTGGCAGCGTTTTCCAGAAATCCTGCTGGGAAAACGCGAGCGGCTCTCCAGCGCTACTGTCGAGCGCTGGTTCGGCTGGTATCTGAGACTGCTGGCCGGAGAGAGCCTCAGTCCGCAATGCCCGCAGATTCTGGGAATCGACGAACACTTCTTCACCAGAAAGCACGGCTACACCACCACCTTCTGCGATCTGAAAAACTACAAGGTGCATGATGACGTGCTCGGCCGCAGCCATCCGCACCGTCAATCACCATTTCCTGGCCTGCTGGAAAGACATCGATCCGGTGGGGTCAAAGCATCGCGGTCTGCTCTCACTGATGCGGCGTCATCGCCATAATCTTACCGTCCAGCAGCACGAAAGGCTATCGGCGTATCTGCGAGAGATTCCGGCGCTGGAGTCAATCTACGCCTTCAAACAGAGGCTCTCCGACACACTGCTGGAGAAACATCAGACCCAAAAAAGATGCCGGCGGTTGGCGCACGGTTTCTCCGCGACGTAACCGCGCTCCGTTGTTGCGGGTTCGCGCCACTGGTCCAGCTCGGCAATACCTTGCACGCCTGGCGAGGAGATCGCGACCATGTGGCGCTTCACCCGCAACAACGGAATTACCGAGAGTTTCCACACCAAAATGGAAGTCCTCCAGCGTCAGGCCTACTGTTTCAGGAATTTCCAGAACTACCGTTTGAGAGTTAGGGTAATGTGTTCTTAGATCCGTCACCAGCGGAGCTTGCCCCCATTATGTGCGTAGAGCCGGAATTTGGTGGCCAGGGACGTGAGGTGCTCACGCGCCATTCTGCTTCCGCAGTGCCTTTGGGCGGACCTTTGTCGCGTTCCGAGCGGCAGCGGCATCGCACGCGCCGATATTTTCCTCACTAACGGTCAAGCAGCTGGTGCCGAAAGAAGCGACGTACAAATGCGTTCCGGCAATTGGGAAGGATGGTGTAGTCGATCCGACTTCAGATCATAGAACGTCGGTCAGGAACTAAACGCCAACCTCACAAAATACCCAGGCTCAACTGAACGTCAGCCTTGGCCCAAGCCCGTTCAAACTCTCTCCTGACTTCTTCCACATCTTTACCCTGGGCTTTCAGAGACTCCAACAGCCCGAAAAGCATAAACCCGTTCCGGGGCGACCTCCGCAAGCCCTCGCGCAGTACAGCCTCACCCTCTGCGGACCGCCCCTCCCGAACCAGTTCCGCACCGAGGGATTCCCGCACCGGGTAATACCACGCCGGCGGCTCGTCATAGGTCAAGCCGTCCTGAATCTTCACGGCCTTCCACCAGTGCGCGATTGAATCTTCGCCGAACCGCGCCGCCACGACTTCGTGCGCTATCTTCATCACTGCGCCGGCCTGATTCGTTCCCCAATGTGTCTCCGCGGGGACCTTGCCAGCAGCTTGGCCAAACAAAGCCCGCTCTCTCCCCGCCCCCTCTCGATCACCCTTCGCCAGTGCCGCTAGTGTGCGGCCATAGTGCCACATAGCCGCTGTGATCGGCAGCTTGTCTGCGGGCTGCGGCATCTTTAGTACTTCGTCCCATGCCAGAGTGCGCACCCGCGCTAACAAGGCTTGAGCAAGTGAATAATCCGCCATCTCCGGCATCGCGTCCGCCATCGGGGCCGCCGCATCGTTGATCGCGTCGGCCGCTTTCACGGTCTCGGCGCGATACCCCTGCATCGAGCGCGCGTACACAACGAAGTGCAGATTATGGAGGTAATAAGGTGTGTACGACCCCATCGTGACATTGGTGGCCGAGATGTACTCGCGGTCCACGGCGGAGGCGCGTTCGTTCACCTCAGCCGCTAGTCCGTATTCGCCCAGCACGAGCCAGATATGAGCCGGCATGTGGACCATGTGCCCTGCCGACGGCGCGACGCCCATCAATCGCTGCGCGCTTGGAATCGCCCGCTCCGGAGTCGACGACGATTCCACTGCGTGAATGTAATAGTGATTTGCACCAGGGTGTTCCGGCCACCGCCGCAGGACGCCTTCCAGCAAACGTTCCGCCTCCCGAACACCTTGCGCGGGACGCCCATCGGCACCGTACCACTTCCACCGTTGCGGAATCATCAGGGATTCGGCATACAAAGTTTGTGCGTCTAGATCGTCGGGCCATTTTTCAGCCAAAGCTTTCATTGCGCGCCAATAGTCCACTTCGCGATATTCCGGACACCACGCAGTCATCGCCTCCAGATATCCGCGTTCCCTCTCTGTCCCTGAGCCAATGGCCCTGCGGCCCGCTTCCACTGCGGCGCAGGCAGCCTTCAAATCGAAGCTCGGGTCCCCATCCATGTTAATGTATGGCCCTTGGGCTGCGGCCATCCCCCAGTAAGGCATTACGGCCGAAGGGTCGCGCTCCGAGGCTCTCTTGAAAGATCGCAGCGCCTCGTACCGATTGAAGCCGTAGAGTAACGCCAAGCCCTGATCGAAGAATTGCTGAGTCTCAGCGTTATTCGTGGAAATGGTATGGTGCCACGGACCAAGTCCCTTGTACAATGCCACCGATTTCTCGATCGAAGGCCTTATTTCATGGTTTTGACCAAGCGCCACTGATGCCGCCAAGAGTGTCGCGACAAGGAATCGCGTGCACACTCTCATTGCGATCCTCACGCCACTCTTGGTCCTATGAAAGAGAGTATTCATCAACGGCACGTCGCCAGTATACATGGGCGTAGGATCCCGCCGCTGCTGCGGTCAAGGAGGCCGCGAACGATGTCAAACCCACGGCCACCCAACAAGAGTCGTCCGGTCAATACTTCCGCCCCGGATGCGAGAAGCACAAGGGAACCCAGCGACTTCTGACCCGGTGCAACTCATTATTCAGTTCATCGCAGCAGACGCCCATCGGACCGTGGCAGTCACCCGCGGCAAATGTCGGCAACAAAGACAACCATATTTAACTAACGATGGGCTTGAGCCAGGGTCCCTATATAGGGGAGTTCAAATTGTCTTCACAGCGAAAAACAATTGGGAAACGCCTACCATGCCTGCCACGAGTACCAACCTATTTACTAATCAATCGATTAGGGGCGCGAACATGGGTACCACGGGAATGTAAGTGCGAGAGGTGTCTCAAATAGAACCGCGTTTTTCATTCAGCCGGGTTTGGACTCCACGCGAACCAATTTCTCGAAGGAGTTCCGTGCAAGTCGTTAAGGCGTTTGGTGGCCAGGGACGGAATCGAACCGCCGACGCCAGCCTTTTCAGGGCTGCGCTCTACCGACTGAGCTACCTGGCCGAAGGGAAAATTTATTCTACCAGATCAAACATTTTGGAACTCGCTCAAACGCCTGCCCGTTGCGCGTTCCACCTCTGCGTGAAGACTATTCCCGTGCGCGTCCATCGTCACGATTGCCACGAACCGGTTCACCCGCAAATGCCACATCGCTTCTGGAATTCCAAAATCCATTAAGTGCACACCGAGCACCTTCTCCACCGACCTCGCGTAATACTGCGCCGCGCCGCCGATGCCATTCAGATACACCGCTCCGAACTCCTGCAACGCCGCCAGCGTCTTCGGTCCCATACCGCCCTTGCCGATCACTGCGCGCACACCATAACGCCCGATCACATCCGCTTGGTACGGCTCTTCCCGGATACTCGTCGTCGGTCCCGCGGCTTTCACCTTCCACTCGTCCCCTTCTTTCAGCATGACCGGCCCGCAATGATACAGCGCGGCGCCATGCAAATCCACCGGCGGCTCGTGCTTCATCAGGTAGGCATGCACTGCGTCGCGCCCCGTATACATCTCGCCTGAAATCAGAACCACATCGCCCACGCGCAGCGCGCGCACGGCTTCTTCGGTGAGCGGCGGCGTGAGCACAATCTCGCGACCGGTTAGTGGAAACCCTTCGGTCTCCGTCATGCGTTCCACGGCTCGCTCCGGATCCCGGTACAACCACTGTGTAATCGCGCCATTCTGCGCATCCAGACGCAC
>JANYJA010000106.1 GCA_025358575.1 Terriglobia bacterium | reverse complement strand
CATCCAATTTCGGACGTCTCGGAACCCCGCCATCACATCCGGAGTTGCTCGACTGGCTCGCCACTGAGTTCGTCCAGAATGGCTGGAGCGTAAAAAAGATGCAGCGGCTGATGGTGACCTCCACGGCCTATCGCCAAAGCTCCGCGATCACACCGCTGTCGGAGAAATTGGATCCCGACAACACTTTGCTCTCACGCATGCCGTTGCGCCGCATGGATGCCGAGCAGATTCACGATTCCATCCTGAGCGCAACCGGTGAGCTGAATCTGAAAGCCTTCGGTCCGCCAGTCCCGGTCGAGGCCACGCCAGCGGGCGAGGTGGTCGCCAAAGGGTCGCATAAAGACGGCTTCCGCCGCAGCGTGTATGTGCTTCAGCGCCGCACTACTCCCCTGACCATGCTCGAAGTGTTCGATCTGCCGCCTATGTCGCCGAACTGCATTGAGCGCGCGTATTCCACCGTGGCGCCGCAGGCTCTCGAATTGACCAATAGCGACATCCTGCGCGACCGCGCGCGCTATTTAGCGGGCCGCTTGATCGACGAGTTTCCCGCGGACTCCGCCAGACAGGTCGATAGCGCTTACGTAAAAGTCTTGTCTCGCCACCCAACGCCCGCGGAGACCAAACAGGCGCTGGCCGATCTCGCGCATCTGGCCAGTTTCTGGCAAGACCACTTGAAGGATGAAAAAGCCGAAGCTCCGCTGGCCGGCGGAGCCCGCTGGCGGGCGCTTGCCGATGTTTGCCGGGCCCTGCTGAGTTCCGCCGAATTCGTTTACATCGATTGAGATCAAATGACACGACGAGACTTATTCAGCCGTTTCGCCAGTGGGCTCCACGGAGCCGCACTGACATCGTTATTCGCCCGTGACATGTTTGGAGCCTACGATCTGAAGCCGAAGGCTCCCAGCTTTCCGGCTAAGGCCAAATCCGTCATCCAGCTTTTTCAAAACGGCGGACCGAGCCAGGTGGATCTCTTCGACTACAAGCCGACACTGCAGAAGTTCGCCGGCTCCGCTCCCAGCCGCGACATTGTCAATCAAATCGAATTCGCCGATCAGATCGGCACTATGTTGCCCTCGGCTTTCAAGTTTTCGCGGCATGGAAAGTCCGGCATCGAATTGTCGGAGCTGCTGCCGGGTTTGGCCAGCTGCGCGGATGATATCTGCCTGATTCGCTCCATGTTCGGCGAGCACTTCAACCACGAACCATCGCTGTACCTGATGCACACAGGGCGAACGCTGCCCGGGCGCCCGTCACTCGGCTCCTGGGTGGTGTATGGGCTGGGCAGCGAGAATCAAAATCTGCCGGCCTATGTGGTTTTGGACGATCCTAAGAAGCTGCCGGTGAACGGCATCCAGAATTGGCAGTCGGGGTATCTGCCGCCGATTTATCAGGGCACCAGGTTTCGATCGGAGGGCCCGCCGTTGTTAAACCTGAAGCCCAGCGAGGAGCTTCCTTCGCCGCTGGTGGAAGCGCAACGCGCGCTGCTCCGTCGTCTCGATGAGACGCACCGGCAGGCACGGCCCGGTAACGCCGATCTGGACGCGCGCATCGCCTCATATGAACTCGCCGGGCGCATGCAAATGACGGCAACGGATGCTCTCGATCTGTCTCAGGAGAGCGACCAGACCAAAGAAATGTATGGGCTGAACCAGGAGGCCACGGCGTCATACGGCAAACGCTGTCTGATGGCGCGGCGCCTGATTGAGCGCGGCGTGCGGTACGTGCAGATCTTCATTGAATTTCAGATTTGGGATGCGCATTCGGACCTGGAGACGAGCCTCAAGTACAGTTGCGGCAAAACCGATAAACCGGCCGCCGCGCTGGTGAAGGATCTCAAGCAGCGCGGGCTCCTTGATAGCACCCTGGTGATCTGGGGAGGCGAATTCGGCCGCATGCCAATTTCCCAGATGCGCCCAGGCCAAGGCTCCGCCGGGCGCGACCATGGGCCCGCCGGCTTCAGCATGTGGATGGCCGGCGGCGGCGTAAAACCCGGCTATATTCACGGTGCCACCGACGACATCGGTCACAAAGCCGTGGAAAACCGCGTCAGCGTCCATGACTTTCACGCCACGCTGCTGCACTTGCTCGGCATGAACTATCGCGACCTGGTCTATGAGCGCCTGGGATTGAAGGAACGGATCACGGATCAGATTCCCGCGCGCGTAGTCAGCGAGATTCTTTCGTAATGATCTTTTTTCTCAAGCTTTCTAGTTCCCGCAACGCCATCAGACAATTGCTTCCTTCTCGGAGATAGCGGTGAACGATCAGGCTGGCTTCATCTTGAAAGCAAACATATCCGTCGAATCGCGGCCGCAGATAAGCATCGTCTAGCGTTGCCAGCGTGTTCTGGAAGAAACCGTTCGACCCGGCGTTCACGGCGGCGTCCGCCCACGCGCTGCGATGAGCCGGTTGGCCGCCCGAATTAAAATAAATTCCGCGCTGGCAAGCTGGGTCGGCCACAGTCTTCGCGAATTCAACCGCCAGCTCAACATTCTCGCAGTGGCTGGAGATCGCCAATCCAGTTCCGCCGAGAGTGGATCTCAGCTTCTTGCCGCCTGGTAGCGCGACCAAGTTGCCAAACTGAAGTGGACGGGAGCGCGTGTCCGGGCAGTGAGCAATCCGCGCGTAATTGGAATATGAAAATGCGAACGGGCAGTAAACATGCGCATTCGAAAGAGTCAATTTTCGATACACTGAAATCGGGTTTGCCAGCAGACAGTCCGGCGAGCACAAATCCACGAAGTTCTTGAGGTATTCAAGAGCGGCGGCACCCACTTCTTCGCTAATCACGCCATCACTGGAAGCAAACGGGTCTTCTCCCAACCCGCAGCAGAACATGTAGAAGTTCATGAGCGAATCCACCGGAGTCGCGGGGGCGATCGCCAAACCGCGTTCGGCAAGATCACATACTTCCTCCCATGTTGCGGGGAGCTTGACATCGAGAAGATCCGGCCGCCAGGAACTCACCGGGGCTGCGGCATCGATGGGAAGAGCCCAGAGATGATCGCCGAACCAATAGCTCTCAAAAGATCTGCCAACGGACCCTTCTGCCTGGTCGCGCAGAAATTCCTGGGGCAAAAGACCTTCCAGCGGCAGCAGCGGTCCGTGGGCTGCGGCATACCCCATGAAAGGATGGTCGATCACCAGCAGATCGTAACGCTCGGCGAGTTGATCGAGAGGAAAATCGCCGAAGTCTTTCAACGACCTTTTTTCCCAGAGGATTTGGACCTCCGGGTACGTGTCCTCGTACCATTGGCTCACCGCGACCAATGGGAGATACCCTCGCGCGTGATTCCACGTGATTCCGCGTAACACAGGAGCTTCGGCCATTTTCTCGTCCCCGGTTATAGGTTGACTTGCTCAAAAGGTAAATGATAGCGTATTTGAATTATGATCGATCATTACTGGCCGGATCTGCTCATTTCTCTATATCGCCGGTCGCATGCGAAAGGTCTGTAATTCATGGCACTTCCCTCAGACTTGAGCCGCCGGCGTTTTCTCCACGCGACCGGTGCGGCTGCGGGCAGTCTATTTGTTGGATCCCAGGCAGCGGGGCAGAACGAATCTGAATTGCATGTCTGCCCCAGATCGAATCCGCCCGCCCGCAAGATCTCCGCGATGCGTCTGGAGGAACTGACTTCGCACAACTGGGACATGCGTCTGACGCTGACCTGCCTGCAGGGGCTGGTGAACCGCTCGCAACCGCGGCTTTTTCTGGTGCAAGACCGTTATGACGACCTTTGGCTGGAATGGCTGAAAGAACGCGGCGACGTCGACCAGATCGAATGGCTGGATGTGGGCCAAATATTCGGGCGTTTTCTGCCCGAAGTGCAAGCCGGCTACATCACCGATCCAAGCATCCCCGCCAGCGTGAACGTCGCGACGATGCTCGCCGGTGCGCGCGGAGGCCTGGTTGCCACTCCGGCGACCGCGGCGCAATACAATCTCCCCATGGGTGCCCTCCCGGATTCGTGGAGAACCGGTCTTGATCTGCGGACGCTCAACTGGAAGAAAGATGTCGATGCGTATCGCTGGGCATTCCATGAGCTGGATAGCGAGCTTTCGCGGCGGGCCGTCTGCTACCTCGATCCACTCGCAATCGGCCTCCGCGATTACCTGGTGCAGTTTAAGATTCCAATCGTATGGCTCTCGGCCCCGTCCGACGCAGCGAAGAATCCTCAGGCATCCTTCGAAGAAGAGAAGGCCTTCGTCCGCGAAATGTTCATGAAGTGGCCGGCCAATATTCCCTGCTTTGGCTGGCCCGGCGACAGCCCAGGCCCCGAAAGCGGAATTGGCGAGTGGCAGGGCGTCAAGATCGCCAGTGAATGCGGCAAATTTGAAGTGTGTTCCGCCTACGACGGATTTTCTCCGACCGTCAGCAACCTCTCGGTGCACTCCGGCACCAAAGCCCTGTTGCATCAAAGTAAACCCGCCCCGCTAACCCTTGACCGCGCGAAGATTTACGTTTCTTTCGCGCGCTCCGACGGCGACGGCATGAATTTTCTTCGCCACTATTACCGCAAACTGTTTGACGATCCGCAGCACGGCTCCGTCCCCATGGGCTGGCAGGTGGGCCCGACGGCCGCGGATCTGATGCCGGATATTCTCGATTATTACTACCAGCACGCGCGGCCCGGCGATTACTTCACCAACGCGCTGACCGGCGTCGGATATATCCACGAAGATGTCTATGCCGATAATTTCCCCCCCGAGCAGCGCGAGCGGATCTTAGAGGAATTCATCCGACTTTCCGGCATCTATCGCGCGCGTTTGGATACCAGGGTGCTCACCACGTTCGCTGAAATGCGCCCCGCGCGGCTGGCGCGCCTCGCTTCCATCAACGGGATTGAAAGCGTCATGGCGAACTACGGTCGCACGCACCTCACAACCTCGGCAAACCTCGTTAGCATGTCCGCGGGAAAGCCCGTTTTCCGCAGCGTGAACCATGGCCCCGGAGAGCTGACGTTCACTCCCTACGCTCGTCGCGAAGCTGAAGTATTCATGATCAACGACATCCGCCGGAACACCCCCTCGGAGAGGCCGGCCTTCTTACACGTTTTCCTCGCCAATTGGCTAACGCACATGGAAATGGCCGAGAATATTGCCAAGGGTCTCGGGCCCGAGTACGTTTTCGTGCGCCCCGATCAGTTGCTCGAACTGTTCAAACAAAAATAAGGTGACTGCTTCCTGTAAGCTCAGCGAGCTTGTTCTCCCGTCCGGGCATCGCGCCGTGACGCTGGAAAACGAATCCGCCTCCGTAACGGTACTGCCTGAAAAGGGCGCGGAGATTCACTCGTTCGTGAATCGCGCTCGCGGGATCGATGTTCTGTGGAAGTCGCCTTGGAAGTTGTCGGCCCCTGGCACCGGTCTTCCGTTGGCAATCGGCAACACTGAGCCGCAATGGATGGATCGCTACGCCGGCGGTTGGCAGGAAATTTTTCCGAATGGCGGCGATGAGTGCGTTTACAAAGGCGCCGCCTTGAGTTTTCATGGTGAAGCTTCAATTTCTGAGTGGGATTATTCCGTGCTTCGCAACGATCTCTCGTGTGTAAAGGTCGAATTTACCGTTGCGCTTCGGCGCAGTCCTTTTAGGCTAACTCGCACCATGATCGTCGAGGCGAATCTGCCAGGATTCCTTATGGAGGAGTCCATCGTGAATCAGGGCGAAGAAGATCTGCACTATATGTGGGGCCATCATCCGGCGGTTGGGGGAACTTCTTTGGATGGCGATTGTGTGCTGCAAGTTCCGGCTCGCGCCTTTCAAAACCACGGCGTTCAGATTTCCGCGAACGCGCGCATTCCCCCGGGTGCGTCCGCGGCATGGCCCTGGATCACCGGCAAAGACGGCCGCTTGCTGGACCTCTCCAAAGTTCCTCCGGCCGCCGAGCGAGCGGCCGAGTTCGGTTACCTGAGTGATCTTGAATCCGGGTGGTATGGAATCACCAGCCGCGCCAACGGTTTTGGTTTCGGCCTGGCTTGGCCGCGCGACATTTTTCCACACTTATGGTTTTGGCAGGAACTGCGCGGAAGTTTCGCCTATCCCTGGTATGGCCGGTGCCGCGTCATGGCGCTCGAACCCTTCACCAGCATTCCGGGAACGGGGCTGGTGAATGCCATCGCCGCCGGCACGGCGCCTCTGCTGCGCGCCGGTGCGAAAGTGGAAGCGAATCTTGCCGCGATTTTCTACCAGGAAACCGAAGGCGTTCTCTCGGCCCTTGGCACCGACGGCAAGGCCAAATTTCGCCGCTAGTTCTGGACTAGCGTT
>JANYJA010000096.1 GCA_025358575.1 Terriglobia bacterium | reverse complement strand
TACTAAAAGCAGCCTGAAACAGATCCGGGTTACCCGCCGGCTTCCCGCCAGTGGAGAAACCCGCAACCGCAGGGAATTCACTTACGAAACGCAGAACTCTGTCTTAACTAACCGAGCCAGCTCTCTGATTGAGAAGTGGATCGTACTTTCGAATGGCGTCTTTCTCCGCTTCGTTGAGGCGGCTGACATCGCTTTCTGAAAAATAGAGATCAAGCGCAGCTTTTGGGGCAAGCTCAGCCAAAAACGCGGAGAAGACACGCAGCTTGTAGTCATTTGTTGAGTGCGCTTGAAACTCGCTGACGTAATTCACAAGGCGATTCGCCAATGAGTTTGTTTGCCCAATATAAATCTTGTACTCGTTTGTCTCATGTCTAAGCACCCAGAAATAGATCCCCGAAACCTTCTTGTGTGTTTCGAGCAGCCGTCTCAGCGGTTCATCTCTAGTAAGGGTCGCGTCTGTCAGCACTGGCGTGAACTCAAGACGCATGGCGTCTACACCAACTTTGGTGAAAAGGAAGCGATCAAATCGCGCAAGCGGATTCATGACGGCTAAAGTAGAAGTGACCGGCGGACAATCGGCGACCGAACGTACGTCGAAAAATCGTCCGCGTCGACTGCCATGTCATGTCTCGCCGTACACCGGCTCGTTGGGTCGACGCCAAACAACCGTTCGGACTTTCCCGCTCACTAGACCTTTTTCGCGCAATTGCTCGAATACATCGGCCGGGGTCCACCCGGGCCCCGCCGCCAGAAATGGAAGATTTATGTGCTGTAGCGTCGAAAGCGTCTCCGCCAAATCTTGCTCCGTGTTGTAGTACAACTCGTAACCATGCGGCCCGTTTGACCCGCCTGCGATTGCCGACTGAAGTTCCGGCATCGATCCGACGACCAGAACGTGCGCCGCATTCACAGCCGCAACATAGCCATTGCACCTATCGTTAGGCATAACGCCCGCGCTCACGGGCGCGAAGGCGCCGCGCTTTCGCGGCAACCGAAGAGTCCCCCTGGAGCGCGTTGTTATGCAGCATTCCTCGAACCAGACCGGTAATGAACCCACGCCCAACCAAATAGCGTGAGAACCAAGAACGGATAGGCAGTAAACGGTAGTGGTTTCGACAGTGGATCGAGTGCCGTGCCGCTATAGATCTGAAGCGCAGTCAATGCAAACATTACCGATGCGATGGCCCCTGTAGCCCTGACGAAGATCGGCATCGCTGACGAGGCACTTACCAGTGCCAAAGCCGCTGCCCACAAGCCCACACCTGCGCCAAACGTAGCCGAGCTGGCTGAAAGCTCCATGGCCGAACCAGAAACCACCAGTGTTTGACCGGCGACAAATACGAGAAAGCCGGCCGCTAACTGCTCGTTGCCGAGCCTGATGTGGTGCACTGCCAGAAGTGCCGCACCAAGGACCAGCGCAGTGCCGTCCACACCCCATGCAATGCCGCGCACGGCAGATGGTGAAAAAGAACCGACCATTCCCAGCACGCCGCCCATTACAAGGCTAGCCGACGCGAGAAGGCTCAATCGATTGCTCATGTTTCGAAGCTCCGTTGTTAGGAATGAACCGGAAATGCCGCATAACTATTAATTATCCTGTGCGCAACACAGGATAATGTTGCTGTGTTGAGAAAATGCATGGCCTGTTGAGATAGTCAACGACGTAAAATCATAACGCATTTGTCATTCTCAGTGCGACCCGTGCCTTATCTCTACACCCAATTTCGCCCAGACCATCCAATGTCCTCTTTTGGCCGAGAGGGCCCCTTTTGACGTCCATGCGACGAGCGGCTAGCAGGGCACTAGCTGATCGTGCTTCGCTGCCCGGTCATCCAGCGGCAGAACAACACAGCCAATATCGCGCCAATGCACTGGGCGACCATAAAACCCGGAACATCGGCTGGTCGTATGCCGGAGAACGTGTCCGTCATCGACCGTGCAATCGTGACGGCAGGATTTGCAAACGAAGTGGACGCTGTAAACCAGTATGCGGCGGTGATGTAAAGCGCCACCGCGGCGGGAATTGTCTCGGGTTTGTAGCGCTGGCAATTGAGGATGACAAGCAGCAGACCAAAGGTCGCAATACCTTCACTGAACAACTGCGAGATGCCCGTTCTTGCGTGATGGGAGGGCAACACGAGCGGCAATTCAAACATCGCGTGAGCGATGGCCACGCCAATCAGCGCGGCAATAATCTGAGTAACGATGAACGCGCCTGCACTCCGCAATCTCAGCTTACCCAGTGCAACCTGGGACAACGTGACCAGAGGATTGAAGTGCGCGCCTGAAACAGCGCCAAACGTATTGATAAGCGCATAAAGGATTGCGCCGGTGGCGATGGCATTCGCCAGCAAGGCGGTGGCGATGTTTCCGCCCGCCAGGCGCTCTCCCATGATTCCAGAACCGACGACCGTCGCCAGCAGCAGCGCGGTGCCGACGAACTCCGCCGCGAGTTGCCTGGACAGCGCGTGCATCAGGTCTTACCGATGTCGTGAAGTTTTGCCTGAAGCACAGAGCGTTCGAGCGTGTCGATTGGCAGACTTGTCAGAATGCGGATGCGGGAATAGAGCTGGGTATAGACGCGAGCGAAGGCGCGGTCTTTCTCGTCTTCGGTTCCTTCGACGCGCGCCGGATCGTCCACGCCCCAGTGTGCTTTGAGTGGGCGTCCGGGCCAGATTGGACAGACTTCGCCCGCCGCGTCCGAGCAAACGGTGACGACGAGATCGATGGGAGGGGCATCGGGATTGGCAAATTCATCCCAGGATTTGCTGCGATAACCCTCGGTCGAGAAGCCTGCTTTCCGGATTTGCGCGAGCGCAAATGGGTTCACCTTCCCGTTGGGGTGGCTGCCCGCACTGAAGGCGCGAAATCGCCCCTGTCCCGTCGCATTGAGAATGGCTTCGGCCATGATGCTGCGGGCGGAGTTGCCCGTGCAAAGGAACAGGACGTTGAGTTCTCTGTCGCTCACGTCTGCTCCGCGACTGCAGTCCGATACTGTTCCGGGACTGGCGACCACGCGTCCACCGCCCGCACTGCTACGCTCCTGGAGAGTACGGCGTGCGGAACTTCAGATGGAATGGCGATGACTTCGCCAGCGCCAACACGGATAAGGCGCTCATCGAGTTCAAAGTACAGTTCGCCTTCGAGGACCATCGTAATCTGTTCTCCGCTGTGGAAATGGCGTTCAAATCGAGAGTTTGGCTCGACCTCGAAGTAGGTCAGCATCGTCTGGTCCAGCGCGACCGCCCAGAGCATGGCACCGGGAACATCCGGTGTGAGCCGCAGAACGTCTTTCGGAAAATAGCGCGCCTCCCTGCGGAGGTCCTTGAAGAAGAGTTCAGCCGTAACGGGACACAGCGCCGAGAACTCCCGCGTCGCGCCGATATGTTTCGGCACGTCCTCGCGTTTACCCCGCTTGAATCCACGGCGAACAAAGAAATCGCTCGCAGAGAGGGTCAACAAGTAGAGCGTATTTACTCCCTTTGAATGGGCGTACGCAAGAATCCGCTCATACAATTGTCTCGCAATGCCTTGCCCTCGATAGGACCTCGTAACCGCCAGAGAGCGAAGCAAAGCGGAAGATCCAGCAAGCTCCAGACCCACGACACCCGCGACATCTTCGCCAGATCGAGCAATCAGAAAATGTTCGAGGTGGTCTCGAACGTCCTCGCTGGGAAGGTTGCAATCCTCCAGCAGCCGCGCAACTTCCTCGGCATCATTAGGACTACAGAATGCAAACGAGAACGACATTCTTCACGCCTTAGTGGGTGCGCAGCATGCGGACTTTTTCGTAATCTCTGAACCGCGCTGGTCTTCACCATAAACTGGCACGGAGTCGAGCGAATGAAATGATTCCCATGCGAGTCCTTGCGGGTCCAGCGTCCAGTACTTGTCGCTCTTGGCGTAGCAGCATGACGCACCTTTTTGCGGCAATAGCGAAACGTCGGCCTGCGCGAGGCGCGAACCAAGTTCCTCCAACTCGTCGCCGTCCTCCGCCTGTATGCCGAGATGATCGACGCCGGTCTTCTGCGCCCGCGTCGAGATGGCAAAGTTCAACCGCGGATCGTCGAGCATCCATTTGGCGTAATCGTCCTTTTGAATGGTGGGACCTACTCCGAAGAGTGCTCCGTAGAAATGGATGCTCTTGTCGAGGTTGTCGACGGATACGTGCACGTGGAAGCGTTTCATGCGGATTTCCTTTTTGGAGTTTTGACAGGTTGGCAAACAACCCCACAATCTTCGCCGCCACAACAGTTTTCCGTGAGGAAGCCCACCAGCGCATTCATCGCCGGGTAATTGGCCGCGTAATAGATAAAGCGCCCTTCCTGCCGGGCCAGTACCAGCCCGGCCTGAGTCAGGCCCTTAATGTGGAAAGACAGCGTGGCGTTTGGAATGCCGACTTTTTCCGCAATGGCGCTAGCAGCCAGGCCGTCGGGGCCGTTTTGCATGAGCAAGCGGTAAATGTCGAGTCGCGTGGCTTGCGCCAGGGCCGCAAGGCCCTGGATTGCTTGCGTCGTTTTCATGATTCCAATATTATAGAAATGTAATTCACTGTCAAGCCCCCCCACCCAAACAAAACGGAGATTGCTCCTGCATAACTCGTTCAGTACAGTCGATGACGACGCAGTTTCTCGCCTGCACGCTAGTTCACGGCAGTTGTTGCGAAGATTGTCGGGTGCCATCCTTCTTATCTCTGGTTGTGGTCGCGCATACCGGTGAAGGATAAGCCGGTGAGTTCCTTCAGGTCCGTCTCCTACTCCTCATGTCGATCAGGGCCACGCCTTGTGGTTCTGGGAGCAGTGCATGGCAACGAGGTGTGTGGAAGCTTGGCGATTGGCCAGATCATGGCGATGTTCGACTCCGGTACGGTTGCACTCGATACCGGCGATGTGACCTTCGTTCCAGTCACGAATCCATTGGCGTACGCCAGGAGAACAAGGGCTGGTGACCGAAACCTGAACCGCGGCCTTCAACCGACCGATGCACCGCGGGATTTCGAGGACCATGTCGCGAACTGGCTATGTCCGCTGCTGGCATCACATGACGTACTTCTTGATCTCCACTCGTTTCAGGGTGAGGGTGAACCGTTCGTGTTCATCGGACCGGATAACAACCAAGGGAACATTGAGCCGTTTGGCCACGCTGACCTCGAGGAAAAATTAGCCCTTCGACTGGGCGTTGGTCGGTGCGTGAGCGAGTGGCTGTCAACGTACGCGGGCGGTGTTGCGCGGCGCCAGAAGGCGCCGAACATAAACCCAAACCCGAACGAGAACGCTGGCGTACGGTATGGAATCGGGACGACCGAATACATGCGTTCGGCCGGAGGGTGGGCGGTGACGCTCGAGTGCGGCCAGCATGATGACCCGCTCGCGGTGGAGGTGGCGCGCACAGCGGTTCTCAACGCGCTGAACTACTTAGGCCTGCTATCTGGTGCAAGTCCGGAACGCGTTCCCGACATGCAGACTTTGCAGCTATGCGAGGTCGTTGACAGGCACGACGCAGGCGATGTGTTTGCTCGCGACTGGCGAAATTTTGATGCCCTTCGACGAGGCGATGTGATCGGAACCCGAGCAGACGGTACTAGCGTGGCGGCGCCGTTCGATGGCTTCATCGTCTTCCCGAGCCCGAATGCTTCGGCGGCCACGGAATGGTTCTATCTGGCGAAGCTGAGCGACCGGCTAATGCGACCGGACAGCGGAGTCTTACCGTGATGGGCTACAAGTCGCCGATCAAATCCACCAACCAGCAACATGACTGCGCGAAATCCCGCTTCCACCAGTTCGTTGTCGGCAGGACGACGCTGCTGCTGTTCCATGGTGGCTCGTTTTTCTCGAAGAAGGCGCCTCAGTGTGGACTGTCATGCCACGGGAGGTGTCCTGCACACAGCGGACACTCCGAGCCTGCGGTCGCGACGTGAGCGCGAACGCTCCTGACTACTCGGCGGCCGCGACAGGCTCGCTCCGTGACAGCTTTGACTCCTGCTCCAGTTCCTCTTCGACGCGGTCGCCCGACATGACCCTCGTCATCCGTTCGTGATCGAGTTCCTTCTCCCACTTCGAGACCACGATGGTCGCGACGCCGTTGCCGACGAGGTTCGTCAGTGCCCGCGCCTCGGACATGAAGCGGTCGATGCCCAGAATCAATGCCAGCCCCGCGACAGGAATCGTGGGCACACTCGACAGCGTCGCCGCGAGCACGATGAAGCCGCTTCCCGTTACCCCGGACGCCCCCTTCGAGGTGAGCAACAGCACGCCAAGAATCGTTAATTGCTGCGTCATCGTAAGATCGGTATTGGTCGCCTGCGCCACGAAAATTGCGGCCATCGTGAGATAGATCGACGTTCCGTCAAGATTGAACGAGTAGCCCGTTGGAATCACAAGGCCAACCACCGATTTGGAGCAGCCGAGTTTCTCCATCTTCTCGATCATGCGTGGCAGGACCGTCTCTGACGAAGAGGTTCCAAGGACGATGAGCAGTTCCTCCCGGATATAGCGGATGAATTTGAGGATCGAGAACCCCGCCAGGCGAGCAATGATGCCGAGCACGACAAAGACGAAAAGCAGGCAGGTGAGATAAAAGCTGCCCATCAGCTTGGCCAACGGGATCAACGCATCCACGCCGTACTTGCCGATCGTGAACGCCATCGCGCCGAATGCGCCGATTGGCGCCAGCCGCATGATGAAGCCGACCACGATGAAAAGGCCATTGCCGACCTTTTCGATGAATTGGACCACGCCGCGTCAGCGCTCCCCCGCCGACGACAGCGCGAAACCGAACAACACCGAGAACAACAGTACCTGCAGGATGTCGCCTTTCGCGAAGGCGTCCACCACGGTGCCGGGAATAATGTTCATGAGGAAGTCGACGGTGCTTTGCGACTTCGCTGCAGTAGTAAAGCTTGCGAGGCCCTTGGTGTCGAGGCTCGCTACGTCCACATTCATTCCCGCGCCGGGCTTGAGCGTA
>JANYJA010000094.1 GCA_025358575.1 Terriglobia bacterium | reverse complement strand
CGGCTGGCCACAAATGGGCCAGTCCACCACAGGTGGGCAGCGCGGGCCACAAGTTCAGAAACCATCTAAAAACCAAAGCCCCCGAGCGACTGGCCGCCATCGCAAAGATAGATGCCGCCGGTGATGTAGGTGGCCGCGTCGGAGCACAGGAAAAGCGTGAGGTCCGCAATCTCGGCTTTGGTGGCGAAACGGCGCAAAGGCACCCCACCTAAGACGCGTTTGCGGGAAGCTTCATCCGGTGCGAGGCGGCGCATCCCCTCGGTATCGTCCACCGGTCCCGGTGTCACCGAATTCACTCTCACCCCGGATGGCCCCCATTCGAGCGCAAGGGTCTGGGTCAGGGAATCGACTCCAGCCTTTGCCGCGCAGACGTGCGCTTGAAAGGCGATCGGGCGAAACGCGTGCGTCGCGGAGATGTTGATGATGCTCGCGCCGGGTTTGCGAAGATGCTCATAAGCCGCGCGGCATGCGTTAAAGGTTCCGAGGACGTCGATATCCATCACCGCCTTGAATCCGTTGGCAGACATACCCAGCACCGGTGCCGGGAAATTGCCGGCGGCTCCGCAGACCAGGATGTCAATTTCGCCGTGCCGCTTCCGGGCCTCGCCGAGTGCCACCGCCATACCGTCGTATTGGCGCACGTCGCAGGCAAATCCCGACGCTTCCACGCCGTGCGATCGCAGCAGCGCAAGCGCGGCGTCTAGTTTCTCTTGCGAACGGCCTAGAATTGAAACGCGAGCGCCGTGTTCGGCGAAGCGTTCGGCAATCGCCAGACAAATTCCGCTGCTTCCGCCGGTGACGAAGGCGTGCCGGTCGCGCAGAAGATGGTCGGCGAATACGCGCATATTCCGGATGTTATGGTATCAGGCATGGTCGCGCCGGTCCGCGAGGGCGAAGAGATCGACGCAAAGGCGCTGACGGAATATCTGCGCGGGAAGATTCCGGGCTTTGAGCATGAGATCGAGATCCGGCAGTTCACTGGAGGCCACTCGAATCTGACGTATCTTCTGAAAGCTGGCGGCAACGATTATGTGCTGCGGCGTCCTCCGATGGGGCCAGTGCCTCCGAAAGCGCACGACATGGCGCGCGAGTTCCGTGTGCTGGCAGCTGTACATCCGGTCTTTTCCCCGGCGCCGCGAGTCTTCGTCTTATGCCAGGATCCGTCGGTAATTGGCGCGACATTTTTCGTAATGGAACGCCGCCGCGGTGTAGTCCTCAATGATTCGCCCAGCCCCGAGGTGGCCGCCCGCGTCAGCGAATCTTTCATCGATTGCTTAGCTCAACTGCATCTCGTTCCCGCCGCCGATTTAGGTCTTGGCAAGCCCGCCGGCTTTCTGGAGCGGCAAGTGTTCGGATGGTCCGAGCGATGGCACCGCTCGAAGATTGATGAGCTGCCCGATATGGACCGCGTGATGATCTGGCTCTCCAGTTGCTTGCCAAACCCGACGGAAAGCCCCACTCTGGTCCATAACGACTACAAACTCGATAACATTCTGATCGATGAAAATGATTTTGGGTGCGTTACGGCCGTTCTCGATTGGGAGATGTCCACCTTCGGCGATCCTTTAGTGGACGTCGGTTGCACCCTGGCCTATTGGACTCAGCTCGATCGCGACGACGCAGGATGGTTCACGCGCGATCAATTCCTCCAGCGCTACGCCGCACGAACGGGGCGTGACGTGAGCGGGATTCGCTATTACGAAGTGTTTGGACTTTTCAAGCTCGCTGTGATTCTGCAGCAGATCTATTTTCGATTCGCACGCGGACAAACACGCGATCCCCGCTTCACCGATTTCAATCAACGCGTACGTGAATTAGCGCAAGCGGCCTTTGACAAGACATGCGAACCATTTATTTGATCCGGCACGGACAAGGCGGATCGCGGCAGGATTACGACCAGCTTTCGGAGATCGGCCACCGGCAGGCGAGAGTGCTCGGTGAATATTTCGTGCAACAGGGAATTATGTTGGGCGGCATTGTGTCGGGTGAACTTCGCCGCCAGCGCGAAACCGCCGAAGGAGTGGCCGCCGCCTACCGCGCCGCCGGCTTGGAATGTCCGGAAATTCAGTCCGACGCCAACTGGAATGAATTCGATCTCGACGCCTTGTACACCGGCATCGGGCCGCAACTTTGCCGCGAGGACGATCAATTCCGAGTTGAATTCGAAAGCTTGCGACGGCAGATGGCCGAGGCTGCCAGCCCCGTCCATCGCGCTTGGGCGAAGTGCGATACAACCGTGGTTCGTGCGTGGATCGAAGGACGCTATGAATTCGGCGGTGAATCGTTCACCGCGTTTCGAGAGCGTGTCGGCAAAGGAAATCTCGGAGGCGAAGGCTCAATGGCAGTATTTACCTCGGCCACGCCCATCGCTATCTGGATCGGTCGCGCGCTGGAGTTAAACCCGCTGCGGGTGATGCAGCTAGCCGGAGCCATGCACAATACCGCCATCAACATGCTCAGGGTGAAGGCGGAGAGTCTGCGACTATTTCAGTACAATGGGATTCCACACTTGAATCAGAACGACCTCCGTACGTTCCGCTAAAATCATATGCCAGAAGCTAAAGAAGATCTCCGCTACCCAATCGGTCGCTTCCTGTTCGACGAGCAGACCACCTCAGCGCAGCACGAGGCCTGGATCACCGCCATCGCCGAAGCACCCGCTCGACTCAAGAGCGCGGTGGAGGGTCTCACCGAGGAGCAGCTCGATCATCCCTATCGAGATGGCGGTTGGACCGTGCGGCAAGTGGCTCATCACCTGCTCGACAGTCACATGAACAGCTATGTGCGCGTGCGGCGCGCGCTGACTGAAGATACGCCTGAAGTCGCGGGCTATGACGAAAAGCTTTGGGCGGAACTGCCGGACGCGGCATCGGCTCCGATTTCCAATTCTTTGCTCGCTCTCGAAGGCGTGCATGCGCGATGGGTTACGCTGCTGCGCGCCGTGTCGGCGGAACAGTTCGCGCGCAACATGCGCCACTCGGCGATGGGGCTTGTGTCTCTTGAGAAAACGCTGGCGCTCTACGCTTGGCACGGCGCGCACCACGTTGCGCAAATTACGACGCTGCGGTCACGCAAAGGCTGGGGCTAGGCGCACGCTGGCCAAGTTGCCACAGGCCGCCGATTCGTTCCAGTAAGCCGTCGTAGACTTCGCTGTCCAGGATAACTTTCGATCCTGAGCCGTCGGGATTAGCCAACATGATCACGCGGGTTCCAAGGATCACGGCTTCGGAGATGTTGTGCGTAACGAAAAGAATCGTGGTGCCGGTTTCACGCCACAGGCGGCGAATCAGCATCTGCATCTCGTCGCGAGTTCCAGGATCTAGCGCGCTGAATGCCTCGTCCATCAACAAAATTTTGGGTTGCATGACGAGCGCCTGCGCGATGGCCACGCGCTGCTGCATGCCGCCCGATAACTGATCGGGATATTTCGCGCCATCCGACTCGGAAAGGCCCATGTGGCGCAGCAGCTCGAACGCGCGTTCTTGAAATTCGCGGCGGGAGCGGCGAAAGCGCGGCGTGAAGCGGTTGAACATGGCGAACTCTTCCACTTCGGGGCCGAACGTGATGTTGTCGAGAACGGTTTTGTCGGGAAACAGAGAATATTTCTGCGGAACGTAGCCACGATGTCTATCCGGATGGTCATGCGCGCAGCCCTCAATCAGAATGCGTCCGCGCGAAGGCTGTTCTTGCCCCAATACTAATCGCAGCAGGGTCGACTTCCCGCAGCCAGTCTGCCCGATCACCACGACGAACTCCCCAGCCATCACTTCGATGTTGATGTCATTGAGAATCGTCTTGTTTGAATACGCGACCGATACATCGTCAATGGTAATCAGAGGCGTCATAAATTACTCTTCGCGGAACCAAGGATGCAGTTTCCGGTTGAGGACGCGCATTGTAAGGTCCACTAGAAACAGCAGCAGCGCCACCCACAAGACATACGGAATGATGGTATTCATTCC
The DNA here is from genome assembly GCA_025358575.1 of Terriglobia bacterium. Classification (GTDB taxonomy): domain Bacteria; phylum Acidobacteriota; class Terriglobia; order Bryobacterales; family Bryobacteraceae; genus JANYJA01. Next base: position 12,153 of record JANYJA010000094.1, on the reverse strand, counting down.
CATGTTGCGGCGCAGCAGCGCGATGCGGAAGGCGAGGCCGTCGCTGGAGGCGATCATCTCACCGGCGAACAGAAACAGCATCACGGCCTTCAGATTCAATCGAATGCTGTTCAGCACGCGCGGGAAAATTTGCTTGAGGATCACGCGGTAAGCGACGTCGAATTGACTTGCTCCAAGAGTGAAGCCCTTCACGATCTGTTCTTCGGGGACGCCTCGCGTGAGATTGAACGTATCGAGAATGATAGTCGGCGTCACGCCGATCACGATCAACATGATCTTCGATAGCTCATCGATTCCGAACGCGATGAATAAGATGGGGAGCACCGAGAGCGCGATGATCTTGTCGAAGAACAGAATGAAACGCAGGAAAAAAACGCCGACGTACGGAAAGACGCCAATGTGGAGACCCAGCAGCACCGCGGGGAATAGCAAAGCCATGCTGATTAGAAAGCGCCGGCCGCTGGCTTTGGTATCCTGCCACAACATACTGTTCGAAAAACGCGTCCACGCAGATTGGTTTTCGGCGCCTTCTTCTGGTTTTAAGGTGGCGTTGTAGACGCCTTCGGACATTTGCGCCAATGTGGGGACCACGCGGTCGTCGGGATTTTCCCGGTGCCGTTTAGTCGCGGTAACGAAGTAAGCGGTGATGCCCGCAGCGAACAAAAACCAGGAAAGGAGCCACGTGGTTGTTCGGCTCGGCTGCGCGTTGATCTCCAGCAGCTTCATAACTTGTGCTGCTCGGCGAGCTGCATGTACGAGGTATCAAACCGCAGCCGCACCCGGTCTTTCTTCCCTTGCACGGCACCGTCTGGATAGCGAATCGCGACGTCATCCGCCGATTTAGTGTTGTCGCCCAGCAGATGGTGCGCGAAGCAAAACTGCCGCACGAGTTCCATCTTGGTTTTGAGATCGGGCGCGCTGGTAAACTGCAGCGCCGCCTCAGGAGTCGCAAACAGATGAGTCGTGCTGAGCTGTTCCTTATACGAGGCCAGACTATCTTGCGCGCCTTCGGCGATTCCGGTGAGTACTTTGTCGGAGTTCATCTGGCTCATGAGCTCGTACCATGCGCCAGTGACGGCTTTGGCGAACTTCTGCCCGTATCCGTCGGGACGGTTGAGCACTTCCGAACGCACTACGAGAAGATCCAGGATCTCGCCCGGAATCTTCGATGAATCGAAGATCGAAGTCACTCCCCTAGTTTTGGCGATCTGCGAAACCAGGGGCTTCCAGGTCACGACGGCTTCCTGAGAAGGGTTTGTGATAAAGGCGCTAGCGATATCGGAATCGGATGTGTTCAGCAGCGTTACTTTCTTGATCTGATCGCGCTGCCCGTTTATTGTCATGCCGCGTTCAAACAGATACTGCGAAACCGTTTTCTCGACCAGCATCACGCGTTTGCCGGGAAGTTTTGCGAACGTCAGGTTGTTGCGGACCAGCACCGCATCGTTCCCGTTTGAATAGTCGCCGGTGATGATCGCCGTGGAGTCGACGCCTGCCGCCGCGGGCATATCGAGCGCTTCCATGTTGGTCATGGTGCACGCGTCGATATTCTTGGCGACGAAAGCATCGAGGGACGGAGCGTAATCGAATCGCTGGACCTTGATGTTGACGCCGTACTTGTCAGCCCATTTCTTCAAGATGCCTGACTTGGCCATGTAGTAGTACGGATTCCATCCCACATAAATGGACCAGCCGATGGTGAAACTCGGCTTCTGTGCCGCGAGCGGCACGATGGCGAGAAGGGCGACGATGAGCAGTTTCGATTTCATGGGGTAACGGGCCAGATAGAGTAGTCCGGCATGGCCATCCGCCGGGGAATGCCGTTCATGGAATGCAGCGCTGCCGCGAGTTCAAGGATATGGCTACGCGAGAGTTCAAGTGAGTGCTCGTGCGGTTGATACATCGACCCCAGGGGATAGTCGAGGTAAGGAGTGCTCGATTGTTCAATGTGACAGCCGAACAGATGCGTGACGATTTTGCCGCGCGTAAAATCGGCGAGCCGGTCCGTGCTGCGCACGAAGTCGGCGAAGTTATTCACGTACAAGCGGCCAGGGTAGAGGCTGTCGCCGGTGAGAAGCACGCCAGTCTGGCGATCATAGAGCGCAACGCTCACTTCGTTGTGGCCGGGGATGGGAATGACATCAAGAACGCGCGCGCCGAGATCGATATGGCCGATGTCATCGGGCCAGTGGGGGATTCCGTAGAGTTCCTTGGTTTCGGGTATGGTGGCAGGCACGACGGTTATGTTGGGCAGTCCTTTGAACTGGTCATCGCCCGCGATGTGATCGTCATGCGCATGCGAGTGCATTACGATGAGCGGGATCGACTGGCGCCGATTGCGCGCTAACCATTTAGCAACCACCTGCGTGACGATACGAGCCGAATCGTTCTTGCCTGACCCAGTGTCCTGCAAGATCGCTCGGTCCTTTCCGAAGAGAAGGTAGAGGAACGGCTTCTCATAATGCGTGCAGCCGCTCTCCCGAATGATGAAGAAATCGGCGTTATATTCGTGAACTTGCCAGTCCGGAACTTCAATGCAATTCGGCCCGCCGGTCAGCCACTGATGCGGGAGGACGCCGGGGCGCATGCCGGCTCCATCGGGCTGTGGAGCTTGACCCAACAGAGAAAATGCGGCAAGCAGAAACGATGAAAGACGAATCATATGCGGGAACGATATCCTTCGACGAAGAAGGTGAGGGCAGCGGGGCCTCGGAGGGAAATTTTAGTGTAGCGCAGGCTCAGACAAAGCGCATCAGGATGTCCCGGGGAAGTTCCTGGCTCGCCGCTGCGTCCGGCCAGCCAAGTTCCGCTCGCACGACATCGAAGAATCCGCTGCGCGTTACGTCCTGACCTTGCAGGCGACTGGCGAGGACGTCGGCGGCGGGGAGGCCTTCGCTCAATGTGAGCACCCCGCGGTGATTGAGCAGATCGTAGTTCCCCCAGCGGCTGCGGTAGAGACCGGCGCGCTCCCAGCGGACGGCGGAATATAGCGCCTCGTTCATGCCGAACAAGGGAAACAAGGCCGCGTATATCTTCGCGATTTCACAGCACACGCGCGCAAAGTAGAGGATATCGGGACCGTGCCAGGCGGTACGAAGCGGTTCCGGTATCAAGCCGAAGAGATTCGAGACGGAAAGACGGGTCGGTCCTTTGAACTTGGCAAAGCTGATCATCGGCGCGCCTCGGTGTTGCATCAATAGTTCGGGAACGAAGCCGTCAGCCGAGGAGCGGCGCTCATTCCAATATTCTTCGGTGACGTTAACGTACTGCGCCCGATGGCGCGCGATCACCTCGGCGAGGCCCGTGCGCTCGAGATATACGGCTTCTTCTTGCGTCAGCCACGCACGTTGCTGGCGGGCGTCGCGCGACCAATCGATGTCAGGCGCGCCGCGGTTGCGACTGGTGGTGTGGCCTTCGAGCAAGATGGCGCGACCGGGAAGCGCGGAGAGCAGAAGATCGAGGGCGGCGGCATCGGTGAAGGTTCCGGGGGCGTAGCCGTGCCAAGTGACTTTCACTAGATAGACATCGGATTTCGGAAGCGTTGCCGAAACGAGCGCAGCCATGCCTTCGCGATCGCCTGGCTCGGCGATCAGGCCGTCGCCGATGTTTCCGAGACGGATGCCGCGCGATGCTCCGTGCCGAACTGAAGGAGCACGCGCGGCTTCCGTCTGACGTTTGCTTTGCCATAGGCGCACGATCCGCTGCTCAAGCCACGCGCTCAGCGCGGGATCGTCGCCGGGCGGAGAAAGCAATTCCCAAGAGCCTGCTTCTGGATGCGCGCGCCGATGGTCATCCAAAATGGTTCGCGCGAAATCCAGATGTTCGCCGTCCCACTGCATTTGTGGAACGATCAGCCAGTGTAAAGGAGTTTTCGAGCACTCCTCTAGGGACATGCGGAAGAAGGTCTGGGCGTGGCGCAGGAACGCCGCGTCCGCATGGCCCACGCTCAACCGTTCCCACAGCAGGCGCATCAGCCGATAAGTTTGCGCGCGGCTGCCGCTGTCTCCATGACCGCTAGTAACCAGCAGAAGACCTACGCGCTGCGGAGCCAAGTGGGAGCCCGCCAATGCGGCAGTAATCCGATTCGCAAAAGCTTCCACAAGAAGCGGATGGCCAGGATCTACATCGTCATGATGCACGGCAACTTCTGGACGGGCGCGGCGCAATTCGGATAGCGTGCCCGAAAGCTTCTCGCGCTGAAACAAGCTGAAGTCGAGACACGCGGGAATGATGAATACTTCGCCAGCGTCTTCTGGTATGCCCAGCGAGTCAATGTTCGCGAGTTGGATGCGCGGTGTGAAACCAAGTATGCGCGCGCAGGGTTCCACCAAGCGCTGCACGCAACAGCCGGCATCGGCCCAGCTTGCGTCTCGCGATGAAAGCTCCGTCGCGATCAGAAAAACGGGGCCCGGCATTTAGCCGTTGAGACGTCCACCGATGCGATTGTATTTGGTCATGGTCGCGAGCACATCCACCATGGCGCGGACCGCAAGCAGCGCAGTGATGTCGGAGATGTCGTAAGGCGGCGCGACTTCGACGGCTTCCATCGCGCAGATCCCTTCTTTGGCGACTCCCTGCAGAATTTTCAGCGCTTCACGCGGAAGAAATCCGCCGGGTTCGGGCCATCCGGTTCCAGGCACGAAGCCCGCGTCGATGGAATCGATGTCGAAGGAAAGATAAACCGCACTGGCGCCTTTCCACGCAACTTCGAGCGCTATCTCGATGGTCTTGTCGATGCCGATGCGCTCGATGTCCCCAATCGTCAGCACGGTCGAGCCACGCTCGCGGCCCTTGGTCACACCCGCGCGCGGAACCTGCCAGCCGCCGATGCCGACCTGCACCAGATTCGTCGGCGGAACATTCGGAATGTTGGTTGCGTGAAACCAGGGGCAGGTGTGCATGATTTCATCCATGTCCTTTTCCTGCGTGTCGATGTGGCGGTCCAGATGGATGATGCCGACCTTGCCCTCGATGCATTGCGCGACGCCGCGAACGCATGGATAGCCGATAGAGTGATCGCCGCCCATGATCATGGGGAGCGTGCCTTGCGAGAGAATGTGCGCCACGCCTTTGGTGATCTGGTCGTGACTTTTGGTGATGTTGGCGGGGCAGAAAATATCGCCGACATCGCACATTTTGAGCGACTCGCGGAGGTCGACACCCTGCTCGAAATTGTAAGTGGTGTAGAGCGATGAGATGCGGCGAATACCTTGCGGCCCGAAGCGGGTGCCGGAGCGGTATGTGGTCGCGATGTCGAAGGGCACGCCAACAAAGGCGACATCGTACTCTCCGACATTCCGAACGTCTTCGAGGTACGGCGTTTTCAGAAACGTGTTGATGCCGGACCAGTGCGGAAGTTCACCGCGCTGAAAGCAACTGATCTCGGATTTATCTTCGATGGAGTCGACACACTCGAGACCGAACTCTTTTCCGCGTTGAACTTCTTCAAGCCATCGGCGGTTGGGCAGGCGCGCTTCCTCCTGGAGCGCCTTCATGCCCTGCAAGTCCGAAGTGTCCGGAAGATCGCGGGTGTGTTCACGGTGGTTGGGCGCGTGGCCCTTGTAAAAAGACATGGTCGAATGGGCTATTGTAGCGGACGGTCAGAAGCGGTACAAACAGATTCCGTAACCTACGCCGGCTTCGTCTTCGGTGTGCGCGACTTGGAATGCCATAAACTTTCCATCCGTGGAGACGACCGGGTTGGAAGCTTTCCAGCCTTCCGAATCGTTAAAGTAGGTGAGGCGCTTGAAATCTTTTCCGGTGCCATCGAGCTTGAGCTTCCAGATGTCGATCTGACGAAAGCCGCCGGGGTCGCCATACTCCTGCGATTGACGGTCGCCTTCGATGCAGGTGTAAACACCGCCGGGAAATATCCCCTCGCATTCGTTGTAAGTGCCAGGCGCGTTGGACTGATTCAAGACCACGTCCGTTTTCAAGTCGACGGTCATCGCCGAAGCTTTACCCTGCGGCTGATAGCAGGTGAAGGTCATCTTCGTATCGTTGTCAAAGAAATCCTGCGCTTCAATAGTGCAATCGGAATCGTTACTTTCGTAGACGGTTTTCTTGTCGATCAGTTTCGGGCCGTCAACGCCCAACTCAATGTCCGCGGTAACAAGCCGCGAATGTCCTTTAGGCATGTCCGGGAACTGTCGGGGCGTTTCCGAAAACGAGATGCGCATGTTCGTTTTAGACAAGGCCGCGCCCTCGCTCATCTTCTGATTGAAGCGGACGGGTTTGGAGTTCGGCTTTTGACTTAAATACCACAGCTCATTGTCTTCCGCTCTGCTGGTGTGGATGTCTTTGAAACGTTCCGGACCGATCAGGAGGTAATCGCCGTTGGCGAAGTGCATCACGCGCAGAAAAGCCGCCCCCGGAATACCGCACGTCAGACAGCGGATGACGCGGGTCTTGAGATCCATTACAAAGGCGTCGCCGAAACTTTTCGACATGAAGGCGATGCGCCGATTATCCGGAGAGAAATCGGCGCGCTCGCCGAAGTGCGTGAGAAGTTCAATATTTGCGGGGAGGCGATCGAGCGGGCTGGTCTGCTTCCGTTGCGCCGATAAACTCAGACTAAGCGTGAGCGCGAGGGCGCAGCATGTCAAGAAGCAGCAAGCCGGCGCCGATGCAGATAGCCGTGTCCGCAAGATTGAAAGTGTACCAGTGCGAGGTGCCGATGTAAAAATCCAGGAAGTCGGTCACCGTGCCGAAGCGGACGCGATCGAACACGTTGCCGAGCGCGCCACCGAAGATCAAGGATAAAGCGATCGCGACTTTGGGTTCCAGCTTTTGGATGCGCCAGAGTATCCCGGCCAGGACCGACAGGGCGATCAGCGAGAACGCGACGAGAAGCACAGTGCGGTAACGCCCGGTGGAATCGGAAAACAAACCGAACGCGACACCCGGATTCTGCGAACGGACGAGATCGAAAAATCCGGGGATCACGTGCCGCGTATCGAAGGGCGAGAAGCGCGTTTCAATCAGCCACTTCGACCCGCGATCAAGGGCAAACACGCTCATCGAGATGGCGAAGGCAGTGATGCGCGAAACGCGATCAGCCATTCACGATCTCGTGGACGGCGGCGGCACAGCTTGCGCAAACGGTCGGGAATTCGGAGGAAGAACCGACATCGTGCCTGTATTTCCAGCAGCGCTCGCATTTGGTGCCGCTAGCGCGTTCGACCGAGACGTGCGTACCGGAGCCGTTCTGCTGCAAGCCGACTTCGGACACGATGAACAGACTTGGAAGCTCGTTCGCATATTGCTTCAGCAGCGGCATCAGGTCGCCGTTGGCCGAAAGCTCAACGCGTGCTTCGAGAGGCGCGCCGATCACTTTATCCTGGCGTGCGGCTTCGAGGCTCTTCAAAACTTCAGGACGCAGTTCCATGAGGCGGTCCCAGTTTTCGGCCCGTTTTCGACGGCCGCCGTGAATGCCTTTGGACAGTTCTTCCGGTTCGGGGAATAGAGCGGTGTGGACGCTCCCGGTTTGATGAAGCTCAGGCCAGATTTCTTCGCAGGTGAACGATAGGATGGGCGCGAACAAGCGAACTAGCGATAGGGCGAGACGATGGAGTGCGGTCTGGGCACTGCGGCGAGCGCTCGACTTGGGAGCGCATGTGTAAAGGCGGTCCTTCAATATGTCGAAATAGATGGAGCTGAGATCGACCGTGGCGAAATCATAGACCGCGCGATAAACCTTGTGGAACTCAAAATCTTGGTACCAGATACGGCTTCGCGCGACCAGATCTTCGGCGCGAATCAGAATCCATTGATCGATTTCGAGCAGGTCTTCACCGGGCAGCGAATCCGTTTCCGCGTTAAAATTATTGAGGTTGCCGAGCATGTAGCGGAAGGTATTCCGCAGTTTGCGGTACGCCTCGGAAAGCCGCTCAAGAATGAGCGGCGATATGCGAACATCCTCGCTAAATTCGACGGAAGCGGACCAAAGGCGAATCAACTCCGCTCCATACTGCTTGATGATCTGTTCGGGCGCGATCACGTTGCCGACAGATTTCGACATTGCGATGCCTTTACCGTCGAGCGCCCACCCGTGAGTGGCACAGCTCCGATAAGGCGCGGCGTTGCGAAGACCGACTCCCACGAGGAGGGAGCTATGGAACCAGCCGCGATACTGATCGCCGCCCTCAATGTAGAGGTCGGACGGCCACTGCAGGCCGTTGGCCGCGGTCAGAACGGCGAGGTGGCTGGAGCCGGAATCGAACCAGACGTCGAGAATGTCCTTCTCCTTGGTGAATTCGGGAGAGCCGCACTTGGCGCAGTGCACGCCTTCGCCGATGAGTTCGTTGGCGGTTCGCTCGTACCAGATATCGGCGGTGTGTTCGGCAAAAAGCGCGACGACTTTGTCGAGAATGCGGCGGTCGGTGAGCGGCTCGCGGCATTTATCGCAATAAAACACAACAATCGGCACGCCCCAGACGCGCTGGCGCGAGATGCACCAGTCGGGGCGGCTAGCGATCATGTTCGAGATGCGTTCCTGGCCCCAAGCGGGCATCCACTGAACGGTGCGGACCGCATCGAGTGCGCGAGACCGCAGATCGTTCGTGTCCATCCCGATGAACCATTGCTCGGTGGCGCGAAAAATGGTGGGGTTGTGGCAGCGCCAGCAGTGGGGATAACTGTGGTTCACATTTTCGTGAGCGACCAGGGTGCCGTGTTCTTTGAGGATGTCGAGAACAATGGCGTTTCCCTGCCAGATGGTCTTGCCGATGAGTTGTTCGGGGAGTGGGCCGCCGCCTTCGGCGTTGAAAAAACGGCCCGTGGAATCGACGGGACAGTAAACCGGAAGGCCATATTGACGGCCAACGACGTAGTCTTCCTGACCGTGTCCAGGGGCGGTGTGAACTGCGCCGGTGCCTTGTTCCAGGGTGACGTGATCGGCCAAGATCCCGAGGGAATTACGGTCGAGAAAAGGGTGCCGAAAAATAGTGCGTTCGAGCTGTGACCCCGGGAAAGTGGCGATCGTTTTGAGGGAAGCCCAGCCGACCTTTTCGGCTGTAATACCGATCAATTCGGTGGCGATGATATATACGTCTGTGCCGACTTCGACGGCGGAGTAATCGTATTTCGGATGAAAGGCGATGCCCATGTTGGCGGGCATGGTCCACGGAGTGGTGGTCCAGATGAGTCCGTAGATGTTGCGACCGGCCAAAGCAGGGTGTATCTGGGCGGGGTTTGACGATCCTGCAAAACGAACCCATATCGAGGGACTGGAGTGATTTTCATACTCGACTTCAGCTTCGGCGAGGGCGGTGCGGTCGTGGATGCACCAATTGACCGGTTTTAAACCCTTGTAAACATAGCCCTTATCGAGAAAGTCCACAAACGCCCCAGCGATCACGGACTGGTACTTGGGGCTCATGGTCAAGTACGGATCGTCCCAACGACCCAAAATTCCGAGACGTTTGAAATCGGCTTTCTGAGCCGTGACCCACTTTTGGGCGTACTTACGGCACTCTTTGCGGATCTCCGAGGCCGACATTCTGGCCTTCTTCGAGCCTAGTTCCTGATCGACCTTGAATTCGATGGGAAGTCCGTGGCAATCCCAGCCCGGCACGTAGGGGGCGTCGAACCCCGCCATTGTTTTGGACTTCACGATGAAGTCTTTTAGAATCTTATTGAAAGCTGTCCCGAGATGAATCTGGCCGTTGGCGTAGGGTGGCCCATCGTGGAGCAAATAGGAGCGATTTCCGGCGCGGGATTTACGAATTTCGCCATAAAGGTCGTCCCGTTCCCACCGGGCGAGCATTTTCGGCTCGGCGACGGGGAGATTGGCCTTCATCGGGAAATCTGTTTTGGGCAGGTTGAGAGTCTTTTTGAGGTCGAACGGCTCCATTGTAGGCTTCCATTTGATTATACGGTGGTCGTCGCTTCAAACCCGCTCATTAATGCGCAGGCTTTTTGGAGGCGGCTTCGGAGATCTTAGCCGCGTCTGGTTTTTCGGCGGATATTTCGGCTTCTTTCGTGACCGGAGCCAAGTACTGAATAATGAGCGAGATGCGCCGGTTCGAAGGATCTTCCGGGGTATCTTTCTTGCGCAGCGCTTGATCGGCAAAACCACGGACTTGGGCCACTTGGCCGGGTTTGAGCCCGTCGGCCTCCATTAACCGGCGGGCGGAATTGGCGCGGTCAGTAGAAAGTTCCCAGTTGGAGTAGTTTACGTTGTCGCCGAAGGGTTTGGAATCGGTGTGTCCTTCCAGAAGAATTCGGTTGGGAAGTTTGGCAACTTCCAGGGAAAGCGTGGCGAGAAGACCTTTCAAAATTGGGGTGGGCATGGGGCTCCCGCTCTGAAAGAACATGCCGCTGTCGGTTTCCATGAGTTCGACGCGAAGTCCCTCCCCGGTGACGGTCATGGTGACCTGGTTCTTCATGGTCTTGAAATTGGTCATCTGCCGGACCGCATCCTGAAGCTTCTCCCGGAGGTGACTCATATCCTGTTTTCTCAGGCTCATTTGTTCCCCGGAACCAGCCACGGAACTGCCGGCCAACTGGCCTTTTCCACTGGGGTCCTTGAAATAGCCGCCAACGGCCTTCTTGACTTCCGGCGAGGCGTTCATGAGCCAAAGCACGATGAAGAGCGCCATCATGGCGGTCACGAAGTCAGCGTATGCCACTTTCCAGGCACCGCCGTGGTGGCCGCCGTGACCTTTCTTCTTCTTAATTACAATTATCGCGGGGAGCGCCGCCTTTTGTTCAGCCATGGCGATTTGCTCGAACTATGCGGCGGCCGCTTCCGGAGCTGCCGCGGCGGCTGCTCCGCCGCCTTTGCACGCCTTTTCCATCTCCTGAAAAGTAGGCCGAACTTCACCGGGTATGGCGCGACGCGCAAACTCGACGCAGAGGATGGGCGCGATTCCACGCGAAAAGGCAATTAGCGCGACACGAAGAACATGGTAATACTGACCTTCGCAATCATTCATCTTGCTCATGTTGGCGGCGAGCGGGCCGAAGAATCCATAACAAAGAAGAATGCCGAGGAACGTGCCCACCAAAGCCGCGGCAACCTTATGCCCGATCTCTTCCGGCGGCCCGCCAAGGGCACCCATGGTGATGACAACGCCCAACACTGCCGCGACAATACCCAGCCCTGGCAATGCGTCGGCTACGGTGCTCAATGCCTGCACCGGCAAGCCGATCTCGTGGTGATGAACTTCGATATCTAGATCCATCATTTGATCCAGCTCGTGCGTCCCGACGACCCCGGACAAAGACATTCGCAGCGTATCGCACACAAAGTGCAAAGCGTGGTGATCCTTCAGAAACTTTGGATATTTCACGAAAACCGCGCTCTTCTTGGGCTCCTCGACGTCGCTCTCCAGCTTGGCGAGCCCATTCTTGCGGGCATATTGGAAAAGCTCAAAAAGCATCTTCAGGCTGTCCTGGTAGAACGGTTTGGTGAAGCGACTCCCGGACATCGCCGCAATTAACCGTTTGAAGATGGAAATCACCACCGATAGCGGATTCGCAATCAATAGGGTCCCAATGGCGGCGCCTCCGATAATTAACAGTTCAGCGGGCTGCATGAGCACGGCGAGAGGGCCGTGCTCCATCAGAAAGCCGCCAAGGATAGCCCCAATTACCAGTACAATTCCGATGATTGCAAACATGTCTATTTGGTCAGCGGGATGGATCAACCGCTTAGACTATCTATCGGCAGTTCGCACGAAAACTTCACTCAGTAGCGAGAGCTTTTTGACCGGCGGCGAGCACCTTCAGAATCGTGTCTACGTCATAGACGCAGCCGCCCCAGGTGCCGCCGCTGACGTTTTGGAGTGCCGCCCAAAGACGAGAATCCAGGGGCAGGCGAGGATCGGCATGCAGATCGGGGCGCATGGGCCGCTGGGCCAGCACGGCAGAGCCTTCTTCGGGAGTGAACACGCAACCCTCCGCGCCGACTAAGTTGACGGAACCCTCCAGCCGGTTTCGATCGATGAAAATTTCAATCAGGTCGCCTTCGAGCACCTTTCCGATGGGCCCGCCGGCCAGAGCTTCGGGTGTAATGTGGCCGATGCACGCGCCGGTGGAGACGCCGCTAAAGCGCGCGTCGGTCAACACCGCGATCTCCTTCCCAAAGGAGAGGTGCCTGAGGGCGGATGTGATCTGGTAGATCTCCTCCATGCCCGAACCCATGGGGCC
>JANYJA010000081.1 GCA_025358575.1 Terriglobia bacterium | reverse complement strand
GCCACGGGTCGCGTCCCCAACACCGATGACCTCGCGCTCGACCGCGCCGGCATCCACACTGACGAGCACGGCTACATTATGGTTGACGACCAATTGCGCACCACTGTCCCTCACATCTGGGCCATGGGCGATTGCAACGGCCGCGGCGCTTTCACGCATACTTCTTACAACGATTACGAAATCGTCGCCGCCAACTTCTTCGACAACGACCCTCGCCGCGTTAGCGATCGCATTCCTTGTTACAACCTCTATGTCGATCCACCGCTGGGCCGCTGCGGGATGACCGAGACTGAAGTGCGCGCAACGGGCCGGCCCGCGTTGATCGCGACGCGCCCCATGACGAAGGTCGCCCGCGCCGTCGAGAAAGGCGAAACGCAAGGCTTCTTCAAGGTCTTAGTCGATTCCGAATCGAAGCTAATTCTCGGTGCCAGCTTGCTGGGCGTCGAATGCGATGAAGTGATCCACTTACTACTCGACACTATGTATGCGAAAAAACCCTGCTCGGTCCTTCAGCGCGCCATGCATATTCATCCCACGGTGTCGGAGTTGATCCCCACGCTGCTGGGCGATTTGAAACCGCTGGTCTAAAACTTTCGCGGGATGTCGGCTAGCCGGTTCTGGTTTTGGACCGCCAGCATCCAGCCGGGATACTCCGGCGGGAGCGCGCTAGCTTCGTCCAATTTCGCGATCTCGTCCGCGGTAAGCTCCAGGCCGGCAGCCGCGAGGTTTTGCTCCAGTTGTTCGAGACGCTTGGCGCCGACGATCACCGAGGTGACGAACGGCTTAGCGAGAACCCACGCTAGTGCGACGGTGGCAACGCCCGTCTTATGAGCATCGGCGACGGGGCGGAGAACATCCAGGACGCGCCAAGCGCGCTCCTTATCGACCAAAGGAAAGTCAAAGGCGGAGCGGCGGGAGTCCCCAGGCTTCTGATTCTCGCGGGAAAATTTGCCGGAGAGGATGCCGCCAGCGAGCGGGCTCCACACCAGCAGGCCAGTGCGTTGATCTTTGAGAAGGGGCACGATTTCGCGCTCGAGGTCGCGGCCGGCGATGGAGTAATATGCCTGGAGCGTGTCTAGACTGGCGAGGTTGTTCGCCTTTGAGATGCCGAGCGCTTTCATGAGCTGCCAGGCGTACCAGTTAGAACAGCCGATGTAGCGGACTTTACCTTGTGAAACAAGAGTATCGAGCGCGCGGAGGGTTTCTTCGACCGGAGTGACGGAGTCGGCTCCGTGAATCTGGTAAAGATCAATGTAGTCCGTCCGCAGACGCTTAAGCGAGGCCTCGACCGCATCCATCAGGTGGCCGCGTGAAGCACCAACGTCGTTGCGCCCTGGGCCCACGCGGCCGAATGCCTTGGTGGCGATGACGATGTCCTTGCGCGCAATGCCCAGGTTCTCGATCGCTTGCGCGAGAACTTTCTCCGACTCGCCGTGGCTATAAATATCGGCGGTATCAACGAAGTTTACGCCGGCGTCAAACGACGCCTTGAGGAGTCGGTCCGCTAGCTCTTGTCCGACCCCTGCGATGGGCTTCCACATACCTTCCGCTGTCGCGAAAGTCATGGTGCCCAAGCAGATTTCAGATACGAGAAGGCCGGTGTTGCCGAGGGTGTTGTATTTCATTCCTCGCTTAGATGAGATGAAGCCGGATGGCGATTCGCAAACTACATGTTGTAGAAAAACTCTTCGTACACGATTTTGCCGTCGGCAACTTTGTATACGCCAACCTCTTCCATCGTGAATCGTCTCGCGTCGGGTTTAAAAGTAACGTCCATCTTGAAAGTCACCGCGAAGTGCGAACCCGCGACGAGCGGCCCTTCCACCTTCACAGAGTGGATTTCATGATTTGCCACCCACCATTCGCCTTTACCCTTTACGGCCGCAATGCCCTTCGCTTCTCGCGATCCTCCGGGGGGAGCTCCAGCTTCCATACTGACGATATCGGCCGAGTAGAGGGCGTCCGTGGCCTTATCGAATTGTCCTTGAGAGCAGAATTTGACTAGCTCGTTTGCTACTTCTTGGGTGGTCATTGTATGAAGCTATCACAGCCGGTGGGCTGCTGCGTGAATCCCCGATGAATTCAAACCAATGTGTGCCCGTCAGACCGGAATGGGTCGCGGGAGGCGCGAAATTTCGTAGTTCGTTGGGTCAAGGCCGCGCTTGTGAAGCTGCCCGACACAGGCTTCGACAGTGTCGGCAAGCGCTTCGATACGCCGCAGCGGCAAGGTCTGGGGTGTATAGATCTCTAGAGCAATCCACTTACCCGCGAGGGCGATGCCGTCGCTAAGACTCAAGCGTTCGGGCGCTTCCCCAAGGAACTTCGCGAGATCCAGCGTCTTCAAAACTTGCGCAATTCCTCGACGAGGGCGGCCACGCCTTTGCGACGATAGAGGTCGGCGAGGCGCTGCTCCTCGGGCGATGGTGCGATGATCCGCAGCAAGCGCGAGCCTTCCAGAGACTCGCGCCTCGGTACCCACACCTTGCCGTCAGTAAACTCAACCTGGCTGACAAATCCGGTCATCCCTTGAATCGGCACTGGCTGTCCCGGACCACGCGAGAATTTGAGCGACGTGTCCTGCAACAAGCGCGCCGTCTGGCCAGAAGGCAGAAACAGATCGTCTTCCGAAGCAGGCACCGAACCGGCCAAAAATTCGCGGCCTTGGCGATCTTTCACCAGCCATCCGATTTCCACGTAGCGCACGGCTTTCGAAGAACGATTTACAACATCAATGCGGGGCGCACGGGCTTCATTGCCGGAAATTTCGGCCCAACCATCCACAGGCAAAACGGGGGAATCGGGTATCTGGAGAAACGCGAATTGAGCGACGTGATCAGGACGCGCGGCGACGGTGGTTGAGCGGGCCTTCGGCGCAAGCTGCACATCCAGACGCGGACGCTCCGACTGACGCGTCAAGCTTTCGAGCATCTCCTGCTGCAAGCCAATCTGCCCGCGGCTTTGCAATACCTGCTTGAAGTACTTTCGGTCGCGCTGGGCTTCCATCTCCCAGAACGTCATGGAGCGGCGCGAGTTCAGACGATTCGGCCCGTAAAAACCGAGATCCTCGAACAGCACCCCATCGAGACTTACCTCAACTAACTGCGGATTGTTAGCTTGCAAGGGGCGCAGCAACTGAACATCGATCCGAACGGGGAAAGCGTCGCCAGGCGCAACATCAATGCTAGGCGCGGCAACGGAAGCCTTGCCCCCGGGGGTGAAGTCTTGAGCCAGAAGCAACAGCGTGACTCCGCGCACACGCCGATAGCCCGTGTTGCGCAAGGTTACCGCCATATGAAGATCGATCACCAGCGCACCGCCTCGCGCC
>JANYJA010000037.1 GCA_025358575.1 Terriglobia bacterium | reverse complement strand
TTATAAAAATCATGAAAACACTATTCACTACTCTGTCCGTTGGCGTTCTCGCTTTCGGTCTCACCGCTTCCCTTTCCGCCCAGGAAGGCGCGAAAGAAGATATCAAGGAAGCGGGCCGATCAACGAAGCACGCTGTTAAGAAGACCGGCCATGCTATCGCGGAAGGTACTGAAGACGCCGCGCACGACACCGCGCATGTCGCCAAAAAGACGGGGCATGCTATCAAGCACGGTACCAAGAGGGCGGTTCACGCAACGGCTTCAGGCGCGGAAAAAGGCGCCGACAAGATTAAAGAAAAGACCCAATAGCAGATCGTTTTTACACAGGGGGCGCCAAGTTTGGTGCCCCCTTGAATTTTCTGCGTTACTCCCCCGTTCCGTCCTGCCGCTGGTCCTTTCGCTAACTTTTCATATTCGTTAGTGCAGAAATTTAATGCTTTGCTCTAATGGAAAATCTCCGTTGGGCCGATAAGAAGCGTTATGGGGCAAGACACAATGGAGTTGGACGGTCTTCGTATCCTTTACACCGCCATTCAGAGGGCGCATGGTGGCGACGGGGCAGGTAAGGATCCTAAGGAATTGATCGAGCGCGCCCGGGAACGCGGATTCCGTTTCGCCATGCTGTTTGTCGAAATGGAGATTCCGGCTGCCGCAACTTGGATATTGCTTCCAGAACGCGGCGGCGACTTGAGCGATCAGATCTTGCGGCGCGTGAAGAATTGCATTCGTCAATGCGATTGTGTCTGTATTCCGCGCACGGTGGCTCCGATTTCACGAGAATCGCCTTCAGTCAGTTTCGCGGTATTGCTGGAAAATTTGCGGAACGACAGGGATGCGGGGGCGATTGCCGAACGGCTTGAGTCTGACTTGCGGCGGTCGTTTCCGTTCAAGAACCGGGGAAAATCGGCGGCGATACGGGTCGGAATTGCGCTTAGCAGCCTGACGTCCGCTGGCGCGGAAGACTTATTGCGCCATGCTGCCATCGCGATGCAGCACGCGCGTTTAGAGGGCAATGATACATTGGAAGAAGCCCGTCCTTCCGTCATCCGTAATGTCCCTGATTCTGAATTGCCAATCGCTGTCCAAGTCGTTCGGTCCGACACCGCTGTTTGAAAACCTTTCTTTCACCATATCGGACGGAGACCGGCTTGGGCTAATTGGTCCGAATGGCTCGGGGAAATCAACGTTTCTTCAGATTCTGGCTGGAATCCAGCAGCCGGATGAGGGCGCAGTTGCGGTCCGCAAGCTGACCAGACTGGGGTATGTGCCCCAGGATTCAGTTTTCGAATCGGGCCTGACGGTGCGCCAAGTTCTAGTGGCGGCACTCGGTTCTGGGCATTTAGACGAACTCGAAATCGGGGCGCGCATTGCGGAAACTCTGGGCAAGACCGGGTTTCCCGATGCCGATGTAGAGGCCGCGCTGCTGTCTGGGGGTTGGCGCAAGCGGCTCGCTATCGCTCGCGAGCTGATCCAGCACCCGGATATCCTTCTGCTCGATGAGCCGACGAACCATTTGGATCTGGAAGGTATCCTTTGGCTTGAGAAGCTGCTGAAAGGCGCGTCGTTCGCGTG
Organism: Terriglobia bacterium; assembly: GCA_025358575.1. Taxonomy (GTDB): domain Bacteria; phylum Acidobacteriota; class Terriglobia; order Bryobacterales; family Bryobacteraceae; genus JANYJA01. The sequence continues at coordinate 15,914 of JANYJA010000037.1, read as the reverse complement.
CGTTGTGGTTAGCCATGATCGTTATTTTCTAGAGAACGTAGCGACGGAAACGGCCGAACTGAGCCGCGCTTACCCCGATGGCATGTTTCGGGTGAACGGCACCTACAGCGAGTTCCTGATTAAGAAAGCCGACTTCCTAGTGGTGCAAACCAAACTGCAGGAATCGCTGGCGAATAAGGTGCGGGGCGAGGTGGAATGGCTGCGGCGCGGCGCAAAAGCGAGGACCAGTAAATCGAAGGCGCGGATCGATGCCGCGGGGCGATTGATGGGCGAACTGGCTGAAGTGTCCGAGCGCAATCGGACGGGGACCACGCAAATCGATTTCACGGCGTCGGATCGTAAATCGAAAAAGCTAATCGAGATTCGCGGCGTCTCAAAGCAGATGGGCGGGCGCGACCTGTTTCGCAATCTGAGTCTGACATTGACGCCGGGGCGAAGGCTGGGGCTAGTGGGCGCAAATGGAAGCGGGAAGACGACGCTGCTGCGGATGCTTTGGGGCGACATCGCGCCCGATTCGGGATCGGTCGAGAGGGCCGATGGTCTGCGTATGGTCTACTTTGACCAGAATCGCGACCAACTGGACCCGAGCGTCACGCTGCGCCGGGCGCTGGTGGAGCATGGCGATTCGGTAATCTATCGGGATCGCGTGGTTCACGTGGTGTCTTGGGCTAAACGATTCCTGTTTCGTGTTGAGCAATTAGAGCTTCCGGTTAGCCGTTTGTCAGGCGGTGAAAAGGCTCGCGTCCTGATCGCGAAGCTGATGTTAGAGGCGGCGGATGTGCTTCTTCTCGATGAGCCGACGAACGACCTCGACATTCCGACGCTGGAAGTACTCGAAGAGAGCTTGAACGAATTCCCCGGGGCCTTGGTGCTCATCACGCATGACCGGTACATGCTGGATCGCGTGTCGACATTCATTGTCGGACTGGATGGCCAGGGCGGCTCGGAGATTTTTGCGGACTATTCGCAATGGGAGCAGACGCTGCAACAGCAGCAGTCGCGCAAGACGGTGAAAGTCGGCAAGGAACCGGGACGAGCGCCGCAGCCGGTTTCGCCGAAGAAGCGGCTTTCCTATATGGAGACTCGCGAGTGGGACGGCATCGAAGATCGGATCGCGGAGGCCGAGCAGGAAGTTGAAGCAAAGCGGATGGCAATGCACGCGCAGGAAATCGTGAGCGACGCGCGGCGTCTGCATGAAGCGTATGAGGCGCTGCAGGTGGCGGAGCAAACAGTGCACGATCTTTATACGCGGTGGGGGGAGTTGGGAGCGAAGTTGCAGGTTTCGTAAGGGGCAATACCAGAAACGCATTACCGCAGAAAGTAACGAGGCGGCGTTATACTAGGGTTTAAGAGGCCTAGTATGAACAAATACACCAAGTTCGGCGCGCTCATCGTGATAATCGTAGGCACTCTTATCTGGCTTGCCACGGCGGGCATCCAAAATTCTCAAACATACTACAAGACGATTTCGGAGTTGGACACAATGGGCGACAAGGCGCATGACAGCCGCGTGCGTGTCGGCGGCGATGTTGAGAAGGGGTCCATTGTCCGCAAAGCCGATTTGGTTGAGTTCACGCTGGTGCAGGACACGCGGCATCTGAAGGTCGCTTATAACGGGAAAGAACCGCTGCCGGATACGTTTCGCGACGGCGCGCAGGCGTTGGCCGATGGGCGGCTCGGTTCCGACGGCGTATTCCACGCCAGCCAAATTCAAGCAAAATGCGCATCCAAGTATGCGACCAAACCAGGCCAAGCTCCCGAAGGTTTGAAAGTGCCGGCACGCAAAGCTAGCATCTAAGAGTTGTTAAGGTTAGAAATATGGAAAATGTTGGGGCCCTTGCCGTCCTTCTGGCGTTCTGTGTCGCGCTTTATGCCATTGTCTCTTCCGTTGTCGGCAAGCTGAAACGAAAGCCGTTCCTGGTTTTGAGTGGTGAGCGCGCGGTCTATTCGGTTTTCATCCTGCTGACCATTGCTTCCGGGATATTGGTTTACGCATTTCTGACCGGAGATTTCCATTTCTCTTACGTGGCCGCGCATAGCAACAACGCGATGCCGTCGGTTTACAAGTTTGCGGCCTGGTGGGGCGGACAGGAAGGTTCACTTCTATTTTGGAGCTGGCTGCTTTCGGGATACGGCGCGGTCGTTGTATTCACGAACCGGCGGAAACATCGCGAGTTCATGCCTTATGTGATTGCGATCCTCTCGACCATTCAGCTTTTCTTTCTTCTGCTGAACGCATTTGTAGTGAGCCCGTTCCAAGTGCTGGCTGAAGGGCAAGTGGTGACCACGGTGGCGGACGGCGCGGGTCTGAACCCGCTGCTGCAGTATCCAGCAATGGCGATTCATCCGCCGATGCTGTATCTGGGATACGTCGGCTTCGCGGTGCCTTTTGCGTTCGCTATGGCATCGCTAATTTCGCGCGCGAAGGGCGACTCATGGATACACACGACGCGCCGCTGGACCATCGTGACGTGGCTTTTTCAAGGCATCGGAATCGTACTCGGCTCGGCCTGGGCGTATCACGTGCTTGGATGGGGCGGTCACTGGGCGTGGGATCCAGTGGAAAACGCATCACTGCTTCCGTGGCTGGGCGGCACGGCGTTTCTCCATTCGGTGATGATGCAGGAAAAAAAGGGCATGATGAAGGTTTGGAACATGGTGCTGATTGCCGCCACGTTCTTCCTGTGCATCTTCGGAACGTTCCTGACGCGGTCGGGAGTAGTGAGTTCGGTGCATGCGTTTGCGCAATCGCCGATCGGGAAATACTTCCTGGTGTTCATCATCGTCGGTGTGGCCGCAACAATCGCGCTGATTCTGATGCGACTTCCGTACCTCCGCAGCGAATCGGAACTGGAGAGCGTGGTGTCGCGCGAATCGAGTTTCCTGTTCAACAATCTGGTGCTGCTGGCAAGCTGTTTCGCGGTGCTGTGGGGAACCATGTTCCCCGTTCTTTCGGAAGCGATCACGAACGAGAAGATTAGTTTAGATGCGCCGTGGTTTAACCGGCTCATGATTCCGATCGGCTTGTTCCTTCTGTTCCTGACCGGAGTCGGGCCGTTGTTCGCGTGGCGCCGCACTTCGCTTGAAAGTTTGCGGAAGAATTTTCAGATTCCTGGAATCGCTGGGCTGCTGCTGGCGATTGGATTATTCATCGGTGGCACGCGCAGCCCGTGGGCGATCACTTCGCTCGGTCTGTGCCTGTTTGTGGCGGCATCCATCTTCACTGAATTTTTCCGGGGAGCGCGGGCAATTCACCAGAAGAATGGGATCAATTTCGCGCATGCCGTGTTTGAGCTGACGCATCGCAATACGAGGCGGTACGGTGGATATCTGGTTCACATGGGCATCGTGCTGATGTTCGTGGGATGGACCGGCGCGGCATTTAACAAGAATGTCGTGAAGGAAGTGAAGATTGGGGATTCATTCGATATCGCTTCTTACCGAATTAAGGTGACTGACCTTCAGCAAGGCGACAAGGGGAATTATCAGTGGGACAGCGCCGTACTGGAAGTCAGCAAGAACGGATCGTTCCTGCAAACCATGGAGCCCGAGCGGCGATTTTATAAAGCGAGCCAGCAGGGCGCGGCACACATCGCTTTGCGTACCAGGTTGAATGAAGATTTGTATATCAATTTCGCGGCAGCGCAGGGAAACCAGGCGACTATTCAGGCCTATGTGTTTCCGCTGGTCACGTGGATTTGGATTGGCGCGATCGTGCTGGTATTGGGCACGCTGGTAGCGTTAGTGCCGAGCAAGGTGACGCGCCAGTATGCGCGCACGGAAGTCGTGGGGATCACACAGAAACATGTCACGGTGGAAAACTAGTTTACTCACGGCGTTGGCGGCCAGCGCGCTTCTGGCGCAGACGGCCTCACAACGCCAGGGAGTGGATGTGCGGCGGGTGGGCGCGCATTTGGCTTGCCAATGCAAGGTCTGCGCGGATACGGTGGCTTCGTGCGCCATGCTCGAGTGCGAGTTCTGCAAACCGGCACGCACGCGCATCTTCAATATGCAGCACGCGGGCATTTCGGACGATGCGATTGTCGCCACATTCGTAAAGGAATTCGGACCCGGTGTGTATCGCGGCGAACCTAACTCGTTTTACTGGATTGTGCCTTACGCGGCCCTCGCATTCGGATGTCTCGGGATCTTCTGGTTTGTGCGCCGGTACTATCATCGGACACCGGGGACGGTTGGTGCGGGTGTTGCGCGCAATGGCGACGGAGATGCCGCGATGGACCGCTTTCGCGATCAGATTGAAAAGGAAACGGCAAAGTTCGATTGATCATCATCGTTATCGGCTCCGTGGTTTCGATTGCGGTGATTCTGTTTTTGCTGGCGATCCGCCCCGGCGATCTTCCGAAGCCGGTGCCGGTTTCGCCGGTCGCGCATTTGGACGAACGCAAGGCTGCCATTTACGAAAATTTGCGCGATCTGCAATTCGAGTATCGTGTCGGCAAGCTATCCGATATGGATTATCAGGCGACGAAACTGGATCTGCAACGGGAATTGGCGAAAGTGCTGGCAGAGATTGAATCGGTGCTTGGGGCGCTGCCCGCGACCAAAACGCCACCCGCGGCTGCGCCCGCTTCTCCTAGAAAGTTCATGTGTCCGCATTGCGCGGCGGAGTTCCCGCAAGCGCTCAAATTTTGCGGAGAATGCGGAAAGTCGATGAAGGCTCGCGCTTGAATAAAAGTTTGTCGATTGCGGCATTGTTCTTCGTGGCCATCGCACAGGCGGGCGTGGATGGCACTGTCGTTAATGGGACCACGGGGAAGCCGCAACCGGGCACCACGGTGACACTATTTCGCGTTGGCCAGAACGGGCCAGAGTCGATCCAGAGCGTAAAGTCCGATGCCGAAGGGCACTTCGCGATTGCGCAGGAACTTGCCGGGCCGCGCCTGTTGCAGATGTCGTATGGCGGTGTTACCTACAACCGAATGCTTCCGCCGGGAACGCCTTCTACGAATTTGACGGTCGAAGTTTACAACTCGTCGAACAAGCCGGGTAAGACTCGCCTGGATCCGCACATGATTTTGCTGGAACCCGCGGCCGGCAGGATGGTGGTGAGCGAAAGCTACGTGTTCATTAACGATGGCACCCTGACTTTCAACGACCCGGTGAACGGAACCCTGCAATTTTATTTGCCGCCGGAAGCAGGGGGCCAAGTCAACGTGAATGTGCTCGCGCCGCAAGGGATGCCCATTCGGCGCGCGGCGGACAAGACTTCGAAACCGAACGTCTACAAAGTGGACTTCCCGCTCAAGCCGGGCGAATCGCACATCGATCTTTCGTACTCGCTGCCCTTCACCACGCCGGGAACCTACACGGGCAAAGTGCTTTTCAAGGGCGGCACGACGCGTATCGTGGCACCTGCGGGCGTGACGCTGAAAGGCGATGGCTTGCAAAGCATGGGGCAGGAACCGCGCACCAAGGCTACGATTTATGACGTAAAGAACGCCGATTTCTCACTGGAAGTGGAAGGCAGCGGGGCGCTGCAGCGCAAGGAAGCGGCGGCAGCGACGGATGAAGAAGGACCGGGCCTTTCGGTGATCCTGCCGAAGCTATACGGGTATCGCAGCCCGGAGTCGGGTTTTTGGGGCGCGCTTTTTGCGGTCAAGTGGATTGTGCTGCTGGCGGCCTGCATCTTGAGCCTGGGATTCGTGCTGCTCTACCGCGCGCGCGTGCCTGAAGATGAGGCTCCGCTCGCGCCGCCGGTGAAAGGCAAGAGTGAGCGCTCCCGGCGTTGATTCAATTCTTTCGGTGGATGGTGTCTGGAAATTTTACGGAGACTACCCCGCGCTTCGAGACGTTTCGCTGAGCTTGGGAAAGGGAAAGTGCCTAGCGTTGATCGGCCGCAATGGCGCGGGCAAGACCACGCTGCTGCGGATTTTAGCGGGTTTCTCAAAACCGGGTAAGGGCAGTGTCAGCATCGTTGGCTTGGAACCGCGATCCACTGAGGCACGACGGCGGATCGGCTTCATTGGGCACGGAATTTCGGTTTACGACGAACTCTCAGCATCCGAAAATTTGCGGCTATTCGCGAAGCTCTACGGGCTGCCCGCTAGCGCGGCGACCGATTTGCTGGAGCGCGTGGGACTAACGCGCGTGAAAGACGGGCTGGTTCGCGAGTTCTCGCGCGGAATGCGGCAGCGGCTGGCGATCGCGCGGGCGTTTCTTCACGAACCGAGCGTACTGCTGCTGGATGAACCGTTCACGTCGCTGGACGATCGCGCGATTGGGGTGCTGCAACAATTACTGCGCTCGGCGCGAAATCGCGGGGCTTCCGTAATCATGTCGACACACCAATTACGCGAGGCTTTTGAACTGGCAAGCGACGTGGCGCTGCTCGATCGCGGAAACCTCGCTTTCGCGGGACCGCGCACCGACGAGATGCTTTCCGATCCAGGTTGGATTTACGCACACTATGCAGACCCTGCGTAGTGTGTTCACGGTGGCGCACAAAGACCTGCGCTCAGAGCTGCGCAGCAAAGAAGCGATCAATGCGTCGTTTTCGTTCGCGCTCGTAATCCTCCTTATCTTCAGCTTCGCATTTGACCCGACGGCGGAAGACACACGGCGCATCGCGGGGGGACTGCTGTGGGTGGTGTTCGCATTCGCAGGCGCGCTGATCTTGAACCGCAGCTTCGCGCGCGAAGTCCCGAACGATTGCCTGGATGCTCTAATTGCCACGCCCATCCCGGCTTATGCGCTGTTCCTTGGAAAAGCGATCGCGAGTTTCCTGCTGCTGCTGGCGGTGGAATTGGTGTGTCTCCCCATCTTCGGCATCTTCTACAACGTGCGCTGGGCAGTGCAGTTTTTGCCGCTGCTGCTGACGCTGGCCTTGGGGACGTGGGCAATGACGATGATCGGCACGGCTTTTAGCGCACTGACGGTGAACATCCGGCTGCGCGAATTGATGCTTCCAGTGCTCCTCTATCCTGTGCTGATGCCAGCACTGATCGGCGCCATTGAACTGACAACGAATCTGTTGAACGGGGAAATGTTGAGCGGAAATAACATCACGTTTCTAAAATTACTGATCGGGTTTGACATCATATACACAGCGCTCTCCGTGGCGCTGATTGAGACTGTGCTGGTGGGTTAACTATGCGCGAAAAAGCGATCTACTTTATGGGCACGCTGGGCGTGCTGATTCTGATGCGAAACCTTTATGTGATCCTGCTCCAGTTGGGCGACGAAATGCAGCAGGGCGCAATCTATCGTATTTTCTTCTTCCACCTTCCGGCGGCGACGACGGCATGCATTATGTTCGCCATCGCGCTGGTGGCGAGCGCCGGTTTCCTGATCACGCGCAAGTTTGCATTCGACACCGCGGCGGCGGCGGCGACTGAAGTCGGATTCGTCTTCGCCACGATGAATATGGTGACTGGCAGCATCTGGGCACGCAACATTTGGGGCATCTGGTGGACGTGGGATGCGCGGCTGACGAGCATGTTCATTTTGTGGCTGCTGTATCTGGGCTACTTGATCATGCGGCCCGCAATTGAAGAGCCGACCCAGCGCGCGACGCTCTCGGCGGTGCTTTCGATCTTCGCCTTCTGTGACGTGCCGATCGTCTATTATTCAATTCAATGGTGGCGCACACAGCATCCCGCGCCGGTGCTGACGACTCCCGGAGCGATGGACCCGGCGCTATGGCCGCCGCTGCTGCTCAACATGCTCGCGATGCTGCTGATCGGCCTCACATTGATGATGGTTCGGCTCCGGCAGGAGCGCGTCCTGCGCGAAATTGATTCTCTGAGACGCTATGCGCACGCGATATAATCGTCACCTTCCATGATAGAACTCCGCAATTTTCAGTACATGTTCTACGGATTTTCAGCTGCGTGGCTGATCATCGTGTTGTATGTCTTCTATCTGGTTCGGCGTGAACGTCGAATTCAGAGCGAGCTCAGCAGACTGAAGAGCATGATGGAAGATCGAGACAAGAAAGCGATATGAATCGACGCGATCTTTTGAAGATGGCTGGAGGCGGCAGCGTGCTTGCAGCGGTGAGCGGACGGGAGCAGAAGGCGCAGGCTCAGGCCGCTAAGGCGGCGAACGGAATGCCGGTTCCGAAGATCAAAGACATCAAGGTGATTGAGACCGAGCCGCAGGGCGTGCGTCTTTCGGTTGTCAAGATCACGACTGACCAGGACGGGCTTTACGGCTTTGGGTGCGCGACGTTCACGCAGCGCGCGGACTTGGTGACGCCGGCGGTCGAGAAATATCTGAAGCCATTTCTGATGGGGAAGACGACCGACAAGATCGAGGACATTTGGCAATCCTGCTACGACAGTTCGTATTGGAAAAATGGCCCAGTGTTGAATTGCGCGATCAGCGGCGTGGATCAGGCGTTGTGGGACATCAAAGGCCGCATGGCCGGCATGCCGGTCTACGATCTGGTAGGCGGGAAATGCCGCGAGGCAGCGGATTGTTACTCGCATGCTTCAGGCGAAGACTTTCCGCAGTTGCTCGACAGCGCGCGTAAAATTATGGCGCAAGGGTTCCGGCATGTGCGCGTGCAAGTGGGCGTGCCGGGGATGGCGGCGTACGGAAGCGGGCGCGGGAACAAGGAAGTTAAGGCGCTGCATTCGGGTCCGGTGTTTGAATCGGAACCGTATATGAAACGGGCGTTGAAAATGTTCGAGGTTGTGCGAAAGGAACTGGGTGATGAGGTCGAACTGCTGCATGATGTGCATGAGCGCGTGCAGCCGCATCAAGCGGTGCAGTTCGCCAAAGACCTGGAGAAGTTCAACTTGTTTTTCCTTGAGGACGTGCTCTCGCCGGAAGACATCGCCTACTTTCGGCAAATCCGGCAGCAGTGCACGACGCCGCTGGCGATGGGCGAGCTGTTCAACAGTCCGCATGAGTGGATGCCGCTGATTTCGGAGCGGCTGATCGATTACATCCGTGTCCACGTGAGTCAGGCCGGAGGGTTCACGCCGTGCCGGAAAATTGCGATCTTGGGAGAGATGTATGGGGTGCGCACGGCGTGGCATGGGCCGGGCGACGTTTCACCGGTGGGGCATTGCGCGAACGTAACGCTCGACGTGGTGTCGTACAACTTCGGCATCCAGGAGTACAGCGCCTTCAACGATCGCGCGCGCGAAGTTTTCCATTATTGCCCGGTGATGAAAGACGGCTATCTATATCCGAACGATACGCCTGGGTGGGGCATAGAGCTGGATGAAAAAGCGGCGGCAAAATATCCGTTTGGGACAGGTGAGCAAGGCGAACGCAAGAACCTGAATGGAGGCTGGGGAGAAGTGCGCCGGCGCGACGGACAGGTGATCAAACAATAGCGCGTGTTATTCTGAGAATTCCCCAAGGAGAGGTGGCCGAGTGGTTGAAGGCGCACGCTTGGAAAGCGTGTTTAGGGGAAACTCTAACGTGGGTTCGAATCCCACCCTCTCCGCCAAACTACGAGGGCGCCTACGCCACCAACGGGGGCGAACCCGATCACGAGCCCAGTTACGGAAAAATGATGCGGCCTGGGCTTATTCCGCAAGCTCCAAATGGGGATTCAGAACCATTTGCACAACTTCGGCCAGTTTTTGGGTGGTGTAGGGCTTCTGAATAAAGTGACTAATACTCGTGCCGAATTGCATCCGGGCTTGTACCTCACTATAGCCGCTGGAGGCGATCACGGGCACGTCGGAGCGAATTTTCCGTATCTCTGGCAGCGCCTGTTCGCCGCTCATTGACGGCATGGTCATATCTAGCAAGACGGCGGAAATCTTCTCCTTGTTGGCACGGAAAACATCAATGCCCTCCCGACCGTCTTTGGCGGTTAGCGTTTCATAGCCGAACATCTGGAGGCCCGCCCGCGCAAAGCGCCTGACAATTTCTTCGTCGTCAACGATTAGAATCGTTCCCTTGCCGAGCAGCGATTGATCCGTAGTTCGGTAATTTGGCTTACGCGAATGACTAAGAGCGTGCGTGACCGGAAAAATGACTTGAAAACTTGTTCCTTCCGATATCCGGCTGGAAACACGGATGCCGCCCTTATGTCCGCGCACAATACCTTGCACCGCCGCAAGACCCAGGCCGCGTCCAGTGAACTTAGTGGTATAGAACGGCTCGAAGATTCGACCCTGCGTAGCCTCACTCATTCCATGACCTGTATCCACCACCTCGAGCACTACGTAACTGCCGGCAGTCAGTTCGTATGTTGGGAATAGTTGCTTGAGTGACGAAGCATCGAATTCCTTCGAGGCAGTCGAGATGTGAACCGACCCCATCTCATCGATTGCTTCAGCTCCATTAATAACCAGGTTCATTACGAGCTGTTGCAATTGGCTGCTGTCCGCCTCAATGGGGGGCAAGTCGTCCTGAACGGACAGCTCTAACTTGACATTTCTGGGCAGTGAGGCGCGCAACAACACTAGGTTTTCTTGTATATGCTCGGAAAGTCTGATCGGTTCGATCACGAAGCGTCCGCGCCCGGAGTATGCTAGCATCTGATTGGTAAGTTCGGCCGCCCGCTCCCCTGCCCGAATCAAGTTATTTACCGTCTCTTCTTGTGAAGACCCCGGCTCCACCTCTTCCGCGAGTAAGCTCGCGTTGCCCAGCACGCCAGTTAACAGATTATTGAAATCGTGCGCGATCCCGCCGGCCAGAATCCCAAGACTCTCGAGTTTCTGCTTATGCCGAAACACCTCCTCACTCTGACGGCGATCGCTGACATCCTGCGCCACTCCGCTGAGTGTTTGCGGCAGGCCCAACTCTTTCGTCAGTACTTGGCCTCTCGAGGAGATCCAGACGGGTTCGGTCTGCTCAAACGCGACGCGATATTCGGATTCATATTGCGTGCCGCTTGACGCGACTTCTTCCAATTCGGAGATGACTCTCTCGCGGTCATCCGCGTGGACGTGGCTTATCCATTGCTCGAAACCGAGGACACACTCGACAGATTCAAAACCAAGGAGCCGCGCCATGCGGTCGGAAACTGTCATCGTGCGTGTTCTGAGATCCAGATTCCAAACGCCCATCTGGGCAGCTTCAATCGCGACACGAAGCCGCTGTTCGCTTTCTCGAAGGGCCTGCTCAGTCCTCTTCCGCTCCTGCACATCCTCCATGAGCTCGCGCGTTCGCTCGGCTACCTTTTGTTCCAGACTCGCGTTCAAGAGCCGAATATTTTCTTCGACTTTTTTACGTTCGGTGATGTCGCGGATAGCGCAGATACAAATGGAGCCCTCGTCGGTTTTCAGCGGACTGAAGGTCACCTCAACTGGGAACGCGCCGGCATCTGGATGGTTGGCTCTGGTCTCCACACTAGCGCTCCCACTCTCGCTGAAAGTGACTTGCCAGTCGGGCAGTAAGGGGTCGACGCTTCTCCCGATCAGTTCTGAACGAGGCTTACCGAATAGTTGTTCCGCCCGCGTGTTGACTAGAGACACTTCACCGCGATGATCTATGATTACGATGGCATCGGGCGCGGTTTCGAGTAAAGTTCGAAAACGCTGTTCGGCTTTGCGAAGATCGGACGCTTGCTTCTTGAGGCGGTCGGAGTTACGACTCAGTTCAACGAAGACCGAAACTTTCGATTGCAGAATCTCTGGGACCAGCGGCTTGAAAAGAAAGTCAACTGCTCCTAGATCGTAGCCGCGGAACAGATGTTCTTCATTTCGATAGCCTGTAAGGAAAAGGATCGGAGTATTTTGAGAGCGCTTGCGCGCCCGAATCAGCGCGGCGGTTTCAAAACCGTCCATCTCCGGCATCTTTACGTCAAGCAGTATCAGGGCGAAGTCGTTGTCCAGAAGATGACGCAAAGCTTCCAGGCCGGAGTTCGCCTTGACTAGCTCCTGACCTAAACTTTCCAGGATGGCTTCGAGCGCGGTGAGATTTTCCGGACTATCGTCGACCAGAAGAATCCTTGATTTCTCAGGAGTCGTCTGGCTTGTTGATAAAGCGGGTGACTTCATGCGAGGTTCCGTGCAAACGGCACTAGTCTAGTTCTCGTATGTGCTGGGAGAATATTCGTGTCCGCGGCTCATCCACACCCGGAGCACGGAGAGCAACTGTTCCAGATCAACCGGCTTGGTTACGTAATCGGAGGCGCCTGCTTCAATGCACTTTTCACGATCGCCTTTCATCGCTTTCGCGGTGAGAGCGATAATCGGGAGATTTCGAAATCGGGGAAGTTCGCGAATCGCGCGAGTTGTCTCGTATCCATCCATCTCCGGCATCATGACGTCCATAAGAACGATATCCACGTCGGGAGTTTCGCGAAGCAACTCGATACCGGCCCGGCCGTTCTCCGCGTGAATCACTTCCAGATTATGATGCTCCAGGACGCTGGTGAGAGCGAAGATGTTCCGCAAATCGTCATCGACGACAAGGGCTTTCTTTCCGGCCAAGGCCGAATCCACCTGCCGAATCTTAACCAGCAAGCGATGCTGTTCTTCGGAGAGTTCGGAATCGGCGCGGTGCAATAATAGAACACTCTCTTCCAGCAGCCGCTCCTCCGTTTCCACGATCTTAAGAGCCCCGCTTCTTGCCGCGCTCATAACCTCTGATTGATTCGGACCGGAAAGTGGCTCACGCAGATAAACAATAGTGGGCAAAAAGCGCGACGCGAAGTGGCTTGATAGGTCGGCGAGAAGCTGGCCGATTTCCAATTTCTGTGTATAACTCAAAATTAGGCAGTCCAAAAAGCGGCTGCTCACGATATTGAGCGCCTCGGTTTCGGTGGAACAAACCGACACTTGTACGCCCTCACCGTTGAGCAAAGTTCCTAGCCGCGCGCCGTGATCCGGTTCCGACGAGACTATTAGCAGATGACGTGTTCGGCGCTCCGCCGATTCCCGAACAGAATCGAAAGCCTTCTCGAGCGATTGCTTAGTAAGAGACTTCTCAAGATAGGTTATCGCTCCCAGCGCCAAGCCTCGACGCTTGTTCTCGTCGGCGGAGATGACGTGGACCGGAATGTGCCTGGTAGCTGAATCGTGCTTCAACTGATCCAGAATAGTCCAGCCCGCCACATCGGGCAAACCGATGTCAAGAGTAATTGCGCCAGGCTTGAACTCTTTAGCAAGAGATAGGGCGGTAGCGCCTCGTACCGCAAGCAGCACCTTGAGCCCGCGCTCGTGGGCCAAGTCGATCAGAATTCGAGCGAACGTCTGATCGTCTTCAACGATGAGAATGGTGGTTTCGCCGGCTTGAATATTATTGCGGTCATCGTCAACCGCGACTTCCTCTTCCACCACCGTGGTCTTGATCTTGGGAGTGGGTAGGATTACGTCTACCTTGCCCTGCAGCGACAAAGAAGACCGTTCAGCCAGTACAGGAGTTTCGCGGCCATCATCAACGGTTTTGGGCATGAACGCCGGTGAGATGTACGTCTGCGGAAGGTACAGGGTGAAACTGCTTCCGCATCCAGGCTCACTTTGAAGCCGGATTTCCCCTCCCAGCAAACGAGCTAGTTCGCGGCTGATCGAGAGGCCGAGACCCGTCCCACCGAAGCGGCGGCTAGTGGTGCCATCGGCTTGCTGGAACGCTTCGAAGATGATCTTTTGTTTATCTTGAGGAATGCCGATACCGGTATCTGTAACCGTAAATGCAATTACGGACTTCGCGCGGTTCAACACCGGATGGTTTGCACGCCAGCCACTCGAAGCTTTTTCCATACGCAGTTGCACCGACCCCTCGGAAGTGAATTTCAAGGCATTCGACAAGAGGTTCTTCAAGATCTGCTGCAGGCGTTTAGCGTCCGTGTGAATACTGGCAGGAAGCCCGCTTTCCAGATCGATCGCGAGGTCCAGACCTTTGGCATCGGCTACGTGCCGAAATGTGCGGGAAACGTAATCCTCGAGGTCGGCAAAGCGGACCCCCCCAAGTTCGACGTCCATCTTGCCCGATTCGATCTTCGACAAATCCAGAATATCGTTAATCAAAGCCAGCAAATCAGTTCCAGACGAGTGAATGGTCTCGGCGAACTTGACCTGTTTAAGAGTCAGGTTACTATCGGAGTTCTCAGCCAGCATTCGCGCCAGAATTAGGAGGTTGTTCAGCGGCGTGCGCAACTCATGGGACATGTTGGCAAGGAACTCCGACTTGTACTTGGAAGTCAGCGATAACTGTTCGGCCTTATCCTCAAGCGCCTGTTTGGCGAGCTCGACTTCACGATTCTTTTGTTCCACCTCGGTCTTCTGCTCAGCCAAGAGATGAGCTTTTTCTTCCAGCTCCGCATTTGTCTTTTGGAGCTCTTCCGCCAGGGCCTGGGACTGTTTTAACAGCTCATCGGTACGCATGGTCGCGGCAATGGTATTTAAGACAATGCCAATGCTCTTGGTCATCTGATCCAGGAACGCAAGGTGAATGTCACTGAATTGATGGAACGACGCGAGCTCGACGACGGCCTTGACCTCACCCTCGAAAAGAACCGGAAGCACCACGATGCTGAGGGGCGTCGATGTGCCAAGGCTGGAGCTGATTTTAATGTGATCGCCAGGGACGTCCGTGAGCAGAATGCGCTCTTTCTCACGGGCGCACTGGCCAACCAAACCTTCTCCAATTCGAAATTGTTTCAACTTGTGGTCCTGATCGGAATAGGCGTATGCCGACATCAGGTTCAACACAATCTCGTTTTCGGACTTATCGGTCACGTAGAATGTTCCGTGCTGTGCACCCACCAGCGGAGTAAGTTCGGAGAGAAGCTGCTGCGCGACTGTCAATAAGTCTCGTTGACCCTGCACCATACCCGTGAATTTAGCGATGTTAGTCTTCAGCCAGTCCTGATCATTATTCTTCCGTGTGGTTTGCGCCAGATTGCTGATCATCTGATTGATGTTGTCCTTCAGCGCCGCGACTTCGCCTTGGGCTTCTACTGCAATCGTTCGAGTCAGATCGCCTTTAGTCACGGCGGTTGCCACATCGGCGATCGCGCGGACTTGAGTGGTCAGATTCGCCGCAAGCTGATTCACGTTGTTGGTGAGGTCGCGCCATATTCCAGCCGTTCCTGGAACGCGCGCTTGGCCGCCCAGTTTTCCTTCGATTCCCACCTCACGCGCGACGGTGGTTACCTGATCCGCGAATACAGCCAGCGTATCGATCATCTCGTTGATCGTGTCCGCCAGCTCCGCAATTTCCCCCTTCGTCTCAAGCACGAGTTTGCGCTTTAGATCGCCATTTGCCACAGCGGTCACTACCTTAGCGATACCGCGGACCTGAGTGGTAAGGTTCGCGGCCATGGAGTTAACATTATCGGTAAGATCTTTCCAAGTTCCGGCAACTCCGCGGACGTCAGCCTGACCACCGAGTTTTCCTTCCGTGCCGACTTCGCGCGCCACGCGCGTGACTTCCGAAGCGAAGGAGTTGAGCTGGTCCACCATCGTATTAATGGTGTTCTTCAGCTCCAGAATTTCACCACGCGCATCGACCGTAATCTCGCGCGAAAGATTACCATTTGCGACGGCCGTAGTTACGGCGGCGATGTTGCGCACCTGGTCGGTCAGGTTGCTTCCCATGGAATTGACGCTGTCCGTAAGATCTTTCCAGGTTCCGGCCACGCCGCGCACTTGCGCCTGGCCTCCGAGCTTGCCTTCGGTACCCACTTCGCGCGCCACGCGCGTCACTTCCGAAGCGAACGAGCTGAGCTGATCCACCATGGTGTTGATCGTATTCTTAAGCTCGAGAATTTCACCGCGGACGTCCACGGTGATTTTACGCGAGAGATCGCCCTTGGCGACGGCTGTCGTGACTTCCGCAATGTTGCGAACTTGGGCGGTAAAATTGTTCGCCATGGCGTTCACGGAGTCCGTCAGGTCTTTCCAGGGTCCGCCGACACCGGGCACGACAGCGTTCACGCCCAGTTTGCCTTCTGTGCCGACTTCCCGCGCGACGCGCGTGACTTCCGAGGCAAAGGAGCGCAGCTGCTCCACCATCGTATTGATCGTTTCTTTCAGCTG
>JANYJA010000010.1 GCA_025358575.1 Terriglobia bacterium | reverse complement strand
CGTTGAACGACCACATCCACGTATTTCGGATCGAGCTCAATTCCGTAACAGGTCCGCTGCGTTAGCTCCGCCGCGGCCAGCGTAGTGCCGCTGCCTAAAAACGGCTCGTAGACCAGATCGCCGCGCTTGGTGTGATTTAGGATGGGCTTGCGCATCAATTCCACTGGCTTTTGCGTGGGGTGATCGAACTTCTCCTCGTCCGAACTGCCCATGATGAACTTTGGCGACGGCGAATTCCAGATCGTCGAGTTCTTGCCGGCCTTTCCAAACCAGGGGGCATTCTTCTTGCGAACGTACCAGCAAGGCTCGTGCTGAAACCAATAGTGCGTGCGGGTCAGAACCGTGCGACCCTTGTCCCAAATGATTTGCTGGTGATGCAAGAAGCCAATTCGTAACAATCCATCAAGCACCTCGCGCGTGAACTTGGATGCGTGCCACACGTAGGCGACCTCCAGGCTGGGCACGAGTGCGAACGCTTCTGACCAGTCCGCGCGTGTGTCACCAGAGATCTTGGTTTCGTTGTGTCCCTGCGTGCGGTTCTTCATGTAGCTGGGTTCCGCAGCGCCGTGGCCATTCAGGCCAGCGCGATCGCGCCATTCACTATCCAGCTCAATTCCATAAGGCGGATCCGTGATCATCAGCCGGGGCTTGCGCTCACCCAAGAGCCGGGCTACAACATCCGCAGAGGTCGAATCTCCGCAGAGAACGCGATGATCTCCGAGTAGCCACAGGTCATCGGCACGGCTTACGGGCGCCTCTGGCAGTGGCGGCACCGCGTTGGCTTGCTCCTCGTCTTCCAGAGCCAGAAACTCGTCCAGCTCTCTGCCGTCGAATCCGGTCAGATCCAAATCGAAGTCCAACTCCTGGAGCTCCTGCAACTCCAACGCGAGCAGTTCCTCATCCCAATCGGCCCAAGCGACTGATCGATTCACCATCAGCCGGAACGCCTTCACTTGGGCTGCGCTCCATTCATCACACAGGATTACCGGCAGCTCCGTTATCCCAAGTTTGTGCGCGGCTTTCAAACGCAAGTGCCCGTCGACTACCTCACCGCTGCTGCGTGCAAGAACCGGAATCTTGAAGCCGAACTCCTGAATCGATGCGGCCATTCGATCCACGGCGGAGTCGTTCTTGCGAGGATTTCGTGCGTAGGGGACGAACCGATCTATCGCCCACGCGTCAACTAACGATTGAGGCGCTTTGAGTGCCAATCTCCCTCCATTTCTCGCTGGCCAAGCATACGCTTCTCGCGTTCTTCATCCTCGCGCTCAAATTGCGGGACTAGATAGGCGATCGAATGACAGGTTTTGACCAACTCGAGGTACTGTTTTTCGTGCTTGAGCCACATCGAGCGGCAAGCCTCCAACATCGTGATTTGGACATTGCCGTCCACCCCGCTTGGGAAGGATTTTTTCTTCGAGCTTTGCGACTGCGCTTAGCGTCCGTCTTGTCATCGGTACATTGCCGTCCTACCCTCTCTGGAGCGCGACCAGATGCCTGATTATAGAGCATGTTCTTTCTTTCGCAAAGTCTTGTAAAATTTAAAGTTAACGGCTGCTAACTGCTGTCATTAGGTGCTAGCACCGCTCCATCAAAATCCGAATTCACTGGAGATCGGAGAGTATATAGATGCAAAAGTTAGGGGAGGAAGCGACTCAGCGAATTGCCGAAAAACGCCGGCAAGCCGAGGCCGAACTTAAAGGTCAGGTGTCTACGATCAAGACGCTCGACAAGGTGGAACCATACATTGAAGCGTGCGCGATTTTCGCCAAATCGCTATTTGATGCATATGCGGAAGAGTTTCTCTCCGCCTGTCAAAACTCCTCTGAATTCGAACCGCTGATCTCGCAGGACCTTGCGACGGCAATCGTCGAGCAAATTCTTCCTGATGAAAGTCTGCAAACGTCGTTATCAGGCATCGATGAAAAAATAGGCGAGTATTCGGTTGTGAGCGAAGTCGACAGTCCAAACGTATATGTCGAAACTCCAGATGGAACGCGGGCTCCTGCGCCGGCCAGCATCCGAAGCGCTCTTTCGGCGCATGGCATTATTGAGCAATTCATCCCTCCAGAAATAGCCAAGGGGGCACGTTCACGAGATAACGCGCGCTTTCGAGAGACATTGTCACAGACGTTAAAGCGGGCAGCTCCGTATTGGATTGGCCAGCTTCCATTTCGTCAATTCGGGTCTCCAAAGGAAGTGGAAACCGAGCGCCAAGTCGGTCCAGACTGTGCTGGGACTCTCATGGGTAATGCTGGGGGCTCCAGGAATTCCGCTAAGCAGAATTTCACGCGGACTTCCTTTATTGTTCAGGAATGGGAGCGGGTGAAGGCAGGGAGAGATTTTGCGGATCAAGGATATAAGCGGATTCCCGAGTCCGTTTTGCGCCGGGTCCTCGCCAACCGTCACGGAGTCGATGTGGATGACATTCCGTGGGAAGACATCTGGAATGCTGCACTGGATCTGTGCCGCCACTACGGGCGTTTCCAACTAGTTCCAAACAGGAAGCAATCGGTCGCTTGTGAGGATGTTATAACCCCGGTGGCAGACGCCCCTTTCTGGAGAGAGCGTGAAGAGGAGTTTAGAAGACATGATGAGCCACCCAATTCGACGCTTGGGGTTACGTGGTTCCCTCACGGCGTTTGGCGCTTCCATAGTGGCCCTGGTTTAGCTGATACCGAAGCGCTTCAGTTGTTTAAATCGCTTGCTCGCGAGGCTGCGAAAGGGCTTGCTGGTAACGGTAGTGTCGAATCCTGGACGCGATGGTTAGACTTATTGCGGCGAGCAGATAACCCGGACACGGGAAGTCCACTACATGCCCAAATCTTCCCGACTTCATCTACCGATTCACTTACTCGGCGAAAGCTGGAGGAAATGGTCAGCGAAGGTTCGACCCCACATGAATCATTTATTGAGTTCGATGAAGTCAGTAGCGAGTTCGACGAGGAACATTTCAAAGAATATATCATCGATCTTGGACGCGGTAAGTTGCGAAGTTGGCTCTGTTCAAAATCAAGCAATGCTAAAATCGAGAACTTACTCAAGAAATCAACCAACTTTTGCGTTGCACTTCGTTCCCTAACTCCCGCCTCCTCTTTTGGCCGCAAGGATGCAGACGCGGTGTCACGATCAGAGAGTGGAGCACCGTTCACATTACCCGTTTCGGATGCACCGTTGGTAGGCGGAACATCAGGAGAGCCTCCACCCGATTGTTCATCCTCTAGCTTCAATCCGGTATCGGCCGACCGGAGCGCGCGAGTAAGAGATTTCGTAAGCCGCTGCAATCAAGAACCCAATCTGGGGCAGAGAATATTTGAGAATCATATCTGGAAGGCAATCGGCCACAGGCAAGCGCGCCAGTTCCAACACTGGAAGAAGGAGCGGACGCGTTCGAAGGGCGAAACTCACGGCGCCACACTGGAAGACAACAAAAATTTTGAACGAATTCTTGCGAGCAAGCCGGCAGACTTCGTCGCGCTTCTACGGCAAATGGAGCTTATTAGGTAAATTCCCTCGCATCTCCTCGCATTCCCTCACATTTTTTCCTATTGCCCCTCGCTAGGCGAGGAGCGTCATTCTGATCCTCGACTGGCCCAGTTGCCAGCCCAGATAGGATCAAATGACACCCTTACACAAACCCATTGATGTGCTTTTGAAGGAGCACGATGTTGCGCGAATAACAGGCCTCTCGGTCGCCTCCGTTCGGCGTTGGCGGCTAACAAGGCAAGGGCCCAAATATCTAAAACTTGGAAATTCCGTTCGTTACCGGCCCGAGGATATACAGAGCTGGCTCACTTCTCGACCTACAGGTGGCGACCGAACGGAGGTACGGTAGTGGCGATCTCGTTTTCCGAAGACGAGATACGCCTATACTACAGCGTTCGCATTCCTGTGCTGAAGCAGTTCGGCGCTGAATTGCGTGCCCCGTGCCCTGTCCACCATGGCGTGCAGAATTCTTTCGCGGTTTGCCCCTTGACCGGTCACGCATTCTGCCACTCCCAATGCAGCAAGGGTTGGGACATCATCGGACTCGAACGCGAATTGATGGGCGCATCCTTCGCCGAGGCAAAGAACGCGGTGTTTGAAATTGTTGGGCGGCCAGCCAGCGCCGAGCACCGCAGAAAAATCGAGACGTATTCCTATCGTGACGAATCGGACAGAATTTTGTTTGAGGTGGTCCGATTCGATCCGAAGGACTTTAGGCAACGGAAGCCCGACGGAAAGGGAGGATGGGAGTGGAACGTTCAAGGCGTTCGCCTGGTGTTGTATCGGCTGCCCAAATTGCTGCGGAAAACGGATCAAACGATATTTATTTGTGAGGGCGAAAAGGACGTTCACTCGCTGGAGTCTTTTGGGCTGTTGGCGACTTGTAATCCGATGGGTGCCGGCAAGTGGCGTGATGAGTACGGCGAGACACTGCGCGGCCGGGACGTTGTCATTCTTCCTGACAACGATCCTCCGACAGACGAAAACAACAGGCCGCACTATAGGGGCCAAAAACACGCTGGGCAAATTGCCACAAACTTGTTGCGCCACGGTTGCAACGTCCGCATTGTTGAGTTGCCGGGCGCAAAGGATGCGTCCGACTGGTTTGCGATGGGGCACACACTGGAGCAGTTCCTTGCGTTCGTCACTGCCTGTCCGGCGACGAACGAGCAGAGCTTGACTGAGTGGGAGTCGCGGTGGATTCCCGAAGTAGGAAGCAGTGACGACGATCTCATTGACGGCTGGCCAGTGCCGGCGACGGTTCAGGCGGAACTACCGCCTGTGCAAAAGTTCACCGCAGACTTGTTGCCTGTTTCGTTTCGGCCCCTAGCCGTCGATATTGCAGAACGGATGCAGGTTCCCCTTGATTACCCTGCGATGCTCCTTGTCCTTTGCTTGGCTGGAGTTGTAAATCGACGGGCTATCATCCAGCCCAAGGCCAACGATGGCTCCTGGCTCGTCGTACCGAATCTGTGGGGTGGACTCATCGCGCCCCCTGGATTCATGAAGAGTCCAGTTATTCACGCTGCTACGCGGCCACTTCAACAGATCCAGGCAGATTGGCGCCGGGACTACGAGGCAGCTTTGTCCGAGCATAGGCTGGCGATGGAAACCTGGGTATTGGAGAAATCTGCCTGGAAAGAATTGTCAAAAGCTGATCTCAAAAAGGGAGGCACGGCCAGGGTGCGACCGCCGGATCCCCCTAGCGCGCCTGTACTAAAGCGGCTCATTGTCAATGACGCAACGTTTGAGGCGATGCACGAAACGATGAATGAGAATCCAGCAGGAATTCTTGTTATCCGCGATGAATTCACAGGCTGGTGGAGTCAGCTAGATCGCGCGGGGCGTGAGGGTGAACGCGCGTTTTGTCTTCAAGCTTGGAACGGCGACACCAGCCACACAATTGACCGCATCGGCAGAGGTACAGTCCACGTCGAAGCATGTTGCATGTCGATGCTTGGCGGCATTCAACCAGGACGGCTCCGTTCCTATCTGGCAGAAGCCCTGGAGGATGGACCAGGCAACGATGGTTTAATTCAGCGTTTTCAGCTGCTTGTTTGGCCGGACACGGAACCTACTTGGCAGTATGTGGATCGAGAGCCAAACACCGTTGCGCAGGACGAGGTTACTCACATTTTTCGTAGGTTGATTAGTCTTGAGCCGTCATTGCCCCTGCGATTTCGGTTTTCGCCGACTGCGCAGGAACTTTTCATTGCTCGGTCTAGCGAACTGGAAGGCAAGGTGCGCGGCGATCAACTCCATCCGGCCTTAATCTCCCATCTGAGCAAATACCGGAAGCTTATGCCGGCGCTTGCTTTGCTGTTTGAGTTAGCCGATTTGGCCTCCATCACGGTGAGCGGTGGGGGCCACTTGAGCAATTCCAGTGAATTAACTGTTTCCGTGGCGCATGCGGCTCAAGCGGCCGACATTTGCAGCTATTTGGAGTCACACGCAAACAGAATTTACTCCTGCGTGATAACGCCCCAAATGCGAGCCACACAACAACTCGCGGAAAAAATCAAAAAGCGGAGCGTACAACCAACCTTTAGTTGCCGAGACATCTACGTTAAGGCGTGGAGTGGGCTGGACTCACCTGAAATCGTCAGCATCGCGATTCAGCGGTTGCTTGACGCGGATTGGATCCGTGAACTGGAGTCGGAGAAGCATCCAGCCGGCGGCCGCCCCGCAAAACGTTACCAAGTCAACCCCCGGGTTTGGCAATGAGTTCGGAAGCGCCGCGGCGATGGCTGAATTGGCGAAGTAACGGCCAAATAACGGCGAAACCCACCACATGCGAGCCGACAAAACCATCAAAACTGGGTTCTGAGGGTTTTGTCGGTTCGCCCTCCGCATCATTTGTGAATATTAGAGCCGATGACGCATCGGACACACACGCGCGAGCCGTCGTGGAAGTCGCCCTTTTTCCGGTTGACTGTGAGGCCCACCCGGAGACACCAATGTCATGGACGGCGTGGAAAGCGAAAGCTTTGAACACGCTGTTTTTGGTGCAGGGCTGCAGCGGCGAACGTGGCCGAATCACCGAGGATACGGTTCGCCATGGCGAGCGTGTCGGCATGGCGGCGAATACGGGACTAGTTGTGAGGGGCAAAACGCCGGGAAGGACGAACGCGTAAGAATGGCGGTTTACAAACGCGGCCGCGTCTGGTGGTATCGGTTCACCTGGAGACGGCAAGCATTACGCGGCAGTACTAAGCTCACCAATAAACGCGACGCAGAGCATGTCGAAGCTGCCTATAAGACATCTCTCGCCAAAGGTGAAATGGGGCTCGCCGAGAAAAAGTCGATTCCCACGCTCCGTGAATTCGCTATTAATCATTTCATTCCTCACATCGAGAATCAGTTTGCCGAAAAACGCACTACTCTTGCCTACTATCAAATTCAGGTCGGCCATCTTTCGCGATATAGCGGTTTGGCTAATGCGCGCGTAGACTCTATCTCGCCCGATTTGATCGCCGGCTTTGTGGGCAAATGGAGAGAAGCCGGTTACGAAGTTTCAAGCATCAATCGGGCCCTACAGGTATTGCGCCGAATGCTCAGACTCGCGGCAGAATGGGGTTACGCGGGTTCGAAGCCACCTAGGGTTCCGCTTCTGCCGGGCGAACGGCGAAGAGAACGGGTTCTTAGCCCCAGCGAGCAAACAGCGTACTTGGTGGCTGCCGGTATAGTTGGCGAAGAGATTGTGGGTGCCTATCAGAAGGCCCTCCAAGGCATCCGCGCTGCGGAACGCGGCTTAGCGCCTATCAAACCGGAAGATCCGTATTTGCTTCGCGACGTTTTCACGATTCTACTGGACTGCGGCCTTCGTCCAGAAGAGTGTTATCGGCTGCGCTGGGACCAGATTCGCCTCGACGCGTTGCACATTGAGTACGGCAAAACAGCTAATGCTCGGCGATCAATACCTTTGACCAAAAGAGCCGAAGCTGCCCTGGAAATGAGGCGTTCAAAATCCGGAAGGGATTGGGTGTTCCCGGCGCCGACGAAAAGCGGGCATATCGAGCAATGGACTCTCCGAAAACAGCATCAAAGAGCCTACAAAATTGCCGGGATTGCGGCTTTCCCGTTCTACACTCTGCGCCACACCTGCTTGACGAAATGGTCACAGCACATGGATCCATATACGCTTGCGTATTTCGCCGGCCACAGTGACTTTGGCACCACGCGTCGTTATGTGCATCCTAACCTTGAATCGGGTCGGGCCGCGATGGAGAGGGCGAATGTGGTTTATAGTGGGCACAATTCTGGGCACAGTCAGGAATTACCCACTGCTGGCGTATCGCCAGCAATACCCGTATTTCAATGAAACTAAAAGAGTTGTGTGGTGCGCCCGACAAGATTCGAACTTGTGGCCTTTTGCTTCGGAGGCAAAACGTAACGTATTATCAATAACTTAGCATTGATGATAGGTATTGCTCACAAAAGAGCTATGTTGCTATTCTTCCAACACTTGGACGCTAGGCTCGAATGCTTACTAACAACGGCGAGTAACCTTCTATGCACAGAGTCGGCACAAAAATGGGCACAGTCAGTATGCGGATAGTGGGTCAGTCGACGACCAAATGGCTCACAACATCGCGTGCAGCCGCTATCACGCGTTCAGATTGGCACTTCACTCTTCTTCACTGTCTCACCTTCGGGCTCGGTCGATAGATGTCATCCGCGAGATACGTGTCTTACGCGCTTCGATCTCCTCTATGTCGGCTTCGAGAGCGGATCGTGCGCCTTCGATAGCGCGGGCAGTTTCTTCCGGAGCCGGTCCGCCGATGATGCCGCGGATGGCGACGAAGTGGACCGGATCGACGGCGCGGCGGAGCGTGGCTTCGTCGAGCAGTCCTTCGGCGGCGATGGCCTTAACCAGTTCCTCCTCATCGCGCGCCACCTTGACAGCGCGATGCACAATCTCGTGGGCTTTCGCAAAGGGCAGACCCGCTTCGCGAACGAGAGTGTCGGCCACTTCCGTGACGGTGATGAAGTTCTGTCCGGCGCGTTCGCGCAGACGGTCAACATCTATTTCCACCTCGGCCAGAACAGCCGCAAGCAGGCTGAGCGCGCGCCGGGCGTGTTCGAAAGCGTGGAAGGCAATTGGCTGGAGATCGTCTTCCGAGTCGACGATATCGCCGAAGGGGGTGTTGTGGACGCTCTGCATCACGGAAATCGCTTCGTTCAGTGCGAGGCTAGTCATGATGCGCACGTGTTCGATGGCAACGGGGTTGCGCTTCTGGGGCATGATCGAACTTATCTGCACGAACGCGTCCGGCAGGCGAAGGTAGCCAAACTCCTGCATGCTCCAAAGCAGCAGATCCTGTACAAAGCGGCCCAGGTTAATCATGGCGACGGAGAGCGCCGCGCTGGATTCGGTTAGGTAATCGATAGCGCCGATGGCGCCATAGGAATTTTCGATCAGGCCTTCGAAGCCGAGCAACTCAGCGGTGCGTTCGCGGCGTATCGGGAAGCCCGTAGTGGTAATAGCGCCGGCGCCCATGGGGGAGCGATTGACGTTGGTGCACGCAGCAAGCAGGCGCGTTGCGTCGCGAGCAAGAAACTCCGTTACGGCGAGCAGATAGTGGGCAAGGGTGGTGGGCTGGGCTGGCTGGGTGTGGGTGTGTGCCGGCATCACGGTATGGCGATGCTTCGCGGCGAGATCGAGCAGGCAGCGGCGCAGCGCAGTCAGGGCTTCGAGTACGCGCAGCAACTCGCGGCGCGCGCCCATCCGATACAGCGTGAGCGCCACGTCGTTGCGGCTGCGCGCTACCCGCATCAGACCAGCAGTGTCTTCACCAATCTGGTTGACGACCTGGTTTTCAAGGTAGAAGTAAAGATCTTCGCAGCTTCCGTCATAACGGACTTCGCGGACCTTAGCGGGATCGATGGCCTGAAGCGCGCCGACGATCTTGTCGGCCGCGTCTACCGGGATGATCAGCGCTTCGGCCAGCATCCGGGTGTGCGCGATTTTAATCGACAGCAGATCTTCCAGGTAGTAACGTTGCGCATCCTCGAAGTTGGGGCGCAGGACCGCTTCGAGATAAATAGGCGCCGGAAATTTTCCCGGCATCAGAATGAGAACTTCGCCCCGGCCTGTATGTAACGCGGATCGCGAGTCGCGCTGGCCAGTCCGAAGTTTGCCGGGTACGAGGAGATGTTGCCGACGATGCCCTGCGCCGCGCTGGTGAACACGTTGGCGGTGACGCTATAGGCGATCGCATTGGTGTGGTTAAAGAGATTGCTGGCTTCGCCGATCAGTTCGAGCTTATAGTGCTCGCGAATGGGGATGAAGCGCGAGTAGCGCAGGTCAACCTGATAGACTTTTTGACCGCGGAAGGTATTGCGGCCGACAAAGTTGGGGCGGCTGACGCGCGAAGCTTCGGCATAGCCAAGCAGATTGGCGTTGGCTACGATGTTGAAAATATCGCCCTGCGCCGCATTCACGAAGAAACTGAGTTGGTTATGGTTAAGCAGGTAATTGACGAAGTGGCCGGAGGACTTGAATGTCGGGGTCCAGACACCGTTCATCGTCAGGATGTGGCGGCGATCGGTGGGGCTGTTGCCTTTGTCGCGCGCACGGTTGGTGGGATCGGAGAGAGCGATGCCGGCGGCTGAGTCGAGCACATTCTCCTCAGGCGCATCGTCGATGGCATGAGACCAGGCGTAGTTTACCTGCGCCTGGAAATCATGCGAGAAGCGCTTGTTCAGCGTGGTAACAAGAGCGTCGTAGTGCGAGTTGCCGACGGACTCATCGATGTAGACGTTGCCGAACTGCGGATAGACCTTGTCGGCGGTGGCGGTGGAGAAAACCGGGCGGCCGTCGGCGAGCATCGATATGACTTTCGTAAAGTTGATATTGCGCGCGACGGGCAGGCGGGTGCCTTTGGTATGCAGGTAGCCGACGGTGAGGGCCATGTCCTTCGTCAACTCGCGGGTGATCAGGAGGTTGGCGTTGATCGCGTAAAGATTGGCGAAATTGGGTGACAAGCCGTTGACCGCCTGGGTCGGCAGTATGACTGTCGGCACCGTGGTGAACGCAGTGGGGAATGCCGGTGCGTTGGGATCAGTGGGCAGGAAGGTCGCGTTGAAGAACTGCGGGCTGCCGTTATTGAGAATGGCGCGGCGATAGAAGTCCGTCTGCGGGGAGTCGTAGAAGATGGCGCTGTTGGCCCGCAGAACCGTCTTGTGCGCCTTGTCGAGAGAGTACGCAAGGCCGAAGCGCGGCGCGAAGTTGTTCTTATCGAGATGAAACGCCTTGTTATAGATGAGCGTCGAGGTGGAGGCCGCCGGCGGCATGCGGTAGAGGTCGTAACGCACGCCATAGGTTAGGTTGAGACCCGGTTTCACCGTCCAGCTGTCTTGCGCGTAGAAACCGTTGTAAACGGAAGTGTAGGAGAGATTCAGATTGCCCGCGGTCTGCGAGAACTGCTGGTAACCCAAGGGGCCGGTGCCCGATTTGGCAGCCAGATAAGACGCGATTGAAGAGAAGGTGTACTGGGCGTAGACGAAAGGATTTTCGGTGTCGTAGATGGGGCGAATGTCGCCGCCGAACTTGAGGTTGTGGCCGCCGCGAATCACGGAGAAGTTGTCCGAGAATTCGGGCGTGACTTCCTTAATAAGGGCGCTGGAGACATCGTCGGGTCCGCCGAAGACGGCCACATTGGTGATGACGATTTGCGGACCCTTCGGCGTATTGCTGCCAGCGGCCTCGACTTCATTCCGGTAGCCGAGAGCGAAGCGGAACTCATTGAGGACGTTGGGCGTGAACACGGTGATGAGCTGAGCGGCGGCGGCATGGGCGCGGTCGACGAACTCGGTGCTTGCGGTGCTTAGGGCTTTGAGACCGCTGGCGGTGCCGGTATTGTTGGGATTGTAGGGCGAATCGTTACGGAAATACATGTAACGGGCCATCAGGCGGTTCTTTTCGCTGATCTGCCAGTCGACGCGGCCGAACAGAAACTGATTCGCCTGAGAGAAGGGATAGTTGC
The DNA here is from genome assembly GCA_025358575.1 of Terriglobia bacterium. Classification (GTDB taxonomy): domain Bacteria; phylum Acidobacteriota; class Terriglobia; order Bryobacterales; family Bryobacteraceae; genus JANYJA01. The sequence continues at coordinate 9,731 of JANYJA010000010.1, read as the reverse complement.
CCGTAACGTCGCTGGCCGGAAGGCCAATGGCGGCTGCGTTCGCTGCCGTCAGGTTCTGGACCGACGGGAGGGCGCGGGAACTCTTCTCATAGGATGCAAAGAACTGGATCTTGTCCTTCTTTATTGGGCCGCCGAGGGTGAAGAAGGGGTCGCGCAGCTTAAGGCTGGGCTTGGCGGAGACGGCGGAGCGGCTGGGCGTCGCGGTCATGCCAGGTGTGCGGAAGAGATAGGCTGCACTGCCATGGAAGGTGTTGGTGCCGGAATTGGTGACGGCGTTGTACACCGTGCCGACAGTGTTGCCGAACTCGGGAGCGAAACCATTGCTCGTCTGGACGATTTCGCTGATGAAGGTCTGCGAGATGGGCATGAGACGAAGTCCCTTGCGATCGCTCTCGGTGTTGTTGCTGCCATCGAGCTGGTACTCGATGCGGTCGTCGAAGCCGTTGGCGTTGATCTTGCGCGGCACGCCGAATTCCGTGTTGGGGGTAGCGGAGACGCCGGGCTGCAACAGGATGAAATTATAGACGTTGCGCGAGGTGAGCGGCAGGTTCTGGACCGCGAGCGTGTTAATAGTGGCGCCGATATCGACGCGCGCGGGTTCCGCGACGGCCGCTTCCGAGGTGACGGTGACCGTTTGCGTGAGATCACCAACGGTCAACTTCGCATCGATTGTGGCGATGGCGCCCGCCGTGAGCACGACCCCAGTCTGTTCATATTTATTGAAGCCGCTGGCCGCGACGGTGACCCGGTACGTGCCGATAGGGAGCACCGGCATGGCATAGGCTCCCGAGGCGTCGGTGGTGGTTTCGCGCGTGGCACCGGTGCCGGGGTTCTTGGCGGTGACTTTGGCGTTGGCTACCGCGCTACCCGAGGGGTCGGAAACGGCGCCCTGGATTTCACCGACGATAGAACCGGCTTGTGCCCATACTGGCGCGGCCGAAAGCCCCGCGAGAAGAAGCAGAGCGACTAAATTCCTTGCGTGTTGCATCGTACCCTCCAAACAGATCTCGTGTAAATTGTTTTACCAAGTTTAGCACTTTGGATGGCCGGAACGCCCTCTACCCTCCTGGCACTGCCTTACATGGTCGCAACGGCGGAAGGCCCGAATACTTTCGCCACAGTTTTGGGGCCAATGCTTCTAAGTCGGTTCGTTATTCACCATTATCGTCAGGAATCGAGTTTCGCTTTCTCGCCCAGTCTTGCTTGATGCCGCGTTCCGCAAAACCCATCCGCTAGCGAATACGTTGAAACCAGGGGATATTGTCCGCCCGACGATTGGTGTAGAGACGATTGCTGTAGAGACGACAGGTATGGAGACGACAGGTGTAGAATTGTCCCTTGCCACACGTCCTTCGATCCTCGCGGGAAAATCCAGTGTAATATGATCGATCACGGAGTCTAACGATGCGAAAACGTTCTCTTTTGTTCCTTTCGTTGTTTGTTACGGGGCTGGTTCCAGCCTTTTTAGGCCTCGGCGGATATGCCGTCCTCCATGCTCAGCAGAATGCTCAGCAAAATGCCCAGCAAAAGACTTCGACGCCTAGCGCGAAGCGCTGGTCTAATCCAGCCACCTGGCCTGACAAAAAGGTACCGACCAAAGATGCTGTGGTCACCATTGAAAAGGATATGAACGTCGTCCTCGACGTCTCTCCGCCACCGCTGCGCAGTTTGACGATCAACGGCAAACTGAGCTTTGCGGACAATAAAGATCTGGAACTCTCCACCGAATGGGTCATGCTGCACGGGGAACTCGAAATCGGCACCGAAGCCAGGCCCCATACGCGCCAGGCCACAATTACCCTCACCGACAACGTCAAAGACGAAGACATGAGTGGAATGGGTGGAACGAATGACCGCAGTGACCGTGGGATCATGCTGATGGGCGGAACCCTGAACCTGCACGGTACGGAGAAGAACTCCTGGACCAAGCTGGCAAAGACGGCCACCGCGGGCAGCAACACCATCGAAGTCTTGAATCCCGGCGACTGGAAGAAAGGCCAGACAATTGTCCTCGCATCAACGGATTTCGATCCCCATCAGGCAGAGCGGCGAACCATTGCCGCCATCCGTGGCAATACGATTACGCTCGATAAGAAACTCGACAACATGCACTTCGGCAAGATCATCTTCGACGTGGATGAACGCGGCGAAGTTGGCATGCTGTCGCGCAATATCGTGATCCAGGCTTCGCCTGACGCAGACAAGACGCTGTTTGGCGGCCACATCATGGCGATGAGCGGGAGCAAGATGTTTGTCGAGGGCGTGGAGCTCAACCGCATGGGGCAGAACATGCATCTGGCCCGCTATCCGATCCATTGGCATCTGATCGGCGATGCGCAGGGGCAGTACATCAGGAACTCCGCCATTCACGACACCTACAGCCGCTGCGTGACCGTGCATGGCACAAATTACTTGGACGTTGAAAACAACGTGACCTACAACAACATTGGTCACTGCTTCTTCCTCGAAGACGCCGTTGAACACGGTAACCAGTTCATCCACAACCTGGGGATCCTGACCAAGTGCCATCCTGACGCGCCGTGCGTCCCGACAAACCTCGGTCCGTTCGGACCTGCAGGCGGCAAGAATTTCGATACGGCCGCCCAGAACGCCAAAGATATTCTGATCCCTTCCGACAACACGGCGTCCACCTTTTGGATCACCAATCCGGACAATATTTACCGGGACAACGTGGCTGCGGGGTCCGATGCGACAGGTTTCTGGTTCGCCTTGCCGGAGCATCCCACGGGTAAGTTCGAAGGCACGGAGATCAGCAAGACCACCTGGCCCCGTCGTACCCGGGTGCGGGAGTTCAAGGGCAACACATCCCATTCGAACTTTGACAGTTTCATGTTCGATCGCGGCCCCAGGCCCGATGGCCATTTCGGCCCCGGCGGGCATATTTCCCTTGCCAATCCCGCTGACGCGAACGGCCCTCAAGTGGAGTCGGTCATCGAGGATTTCACCGGCTACAAGAACCGCAATGGCGGCATCTGGACCCGCGGTGAGATGCACGTATTCAAGAACGTGAAGCTGGCCGACAACGCGATTGGCTACACGCATGCGTCCGGCAACTTCGGTCGTTCCGCCTTTACGTCACGGGTGGTTGACTCGCTGTTCGTGGGCGAAACCGACAACATCGGCAATCCAAAGACGCCGGCGGAAATGGCTTACGGCCGCAGCTTGCCGGAGCCCGAACTTGCGGATTTCCCGATCCGCGGCTACGAGTTCTACGATTACCGTCATGAACTGGACAATGTCACCTTCGTGAATTTTGAGGACAACGACACCCGCAAGACGGGAGCGATCTCTTACCTGCTGTATACCAGCTTCGGAATGAGCTCCAACAACACTACACAGCGCGCGAAATTCATCAACGCCAAGCCGGTGTATTTCCCACCGATGGAGCATAAGTGGAGCAACGATGATTACGGCAATGGGAGCTATAAGACCGCGGTGTTCCACGACCTGGACGGCTCGGTCGACGGTGTCCCGGACTCCTTCATTCTCATCAACGACGTCGACGACGGAATCGCCATCGACGAAGCATGCGAGATCAAGCCCACCTGGAATGCCGCGGTGTGCAAGGGCGATGTCGGACGCTTGGCTGTTAGCGGCCCCGGCGCCGCTCCTGTTCCGGGCGCCCCAATAGTGGTACGTCGTGGCGGTCCTGGGGGACCTCCTCAGCCGCCGGTCCTCCTCAGCCGCAATGGCAAGGAGTTCGCCCTGGCCGGGGGAACTAACGTACGCGCCGGCACCGAGATCAAGGTGACCACCGAAAGGCCGTCCGTGGCCCTGCGCCTCAGCGAACTGGATAGAGGCTCGTGGGTGATCTTCGAGCTGCCGGGATTCACCAGTGCAGCCTCGGGTACGCCGCAGGACAACCTGGATGCGCTGCGCAAGGCCAGCGCCACTTCGTACTACAAGGGCAAGGACTCTCTCTGGATCAAGGTTGTCTCCACCGGTGAAGGCGCCGCCGCCACCGGGCCTGACGCCGGTGAAACCAGCGTCCAGGTCAGCCGGTAAGCTGAACCCTGCTGTTTTGAGCATGAGCCCCCGGCACAGGCCGGGGGCTTTTTGTTTCGTACCGCAATGCTGTGCAATCGGTTCCCGGAACAATGCGCATCCAACCATCGCCTGTCCCTGCACTGAAAGACCGACCTACAACTCGCCTCCGGGGCATTTTCTTGTAAAGTTGCGCCGTTCACGCCGGCAGAGTGGCTCGGCTAGACGATCTAGACGGCTGGCGGCTTAGGGATTTGCGGCACTCGGTAAGTTTCCGCAAGTGATGCGACGAATATCATGCTCATTCGTGCGGCTAGGTCCGTTAACGCACATATGCCGACTGGAAAAAGGTGGCGCAGTGAAAAGGGCAACTCGGTGAAACCTGAACAAGCACGGCCGCATAGTGTTCCTGACTGGTTTCCTGGTTGGGCGGCGGAGCTATCCGAGCTTCTGACCACGTTCATGTCGCCCTCCCGGCCTGAGATTACCCTCAGGAGGGCAAGGGATAAGGGGATCGGCGCAGATGCCAAGGCGGAAATCGAAGCCGCGTTCGACGGATTGAAGGGCTGAAGATTCGCGGCGTTCGCTAACGTGGCGGTTTCCATGTTCGCGAGATGGCATCGACATGGCATCCCGCTGGGTTCAAGTGTTCTGGCGATGGAGGTCGCGTCAGCGAGAACGTCCAGCATGCTAGGATTACGAGTGGATTGACTCCCCTCGACATCACGCCCGAAATGGCCAAAATCTCTACGGAGGAGATGGTACGGCTGCAGTTGGAGCGGATTCTGCAAAGCGAATCGTTCCGCGGCTCGGAGTCCATGCGGCATCTGCTCACGTTTCTGGCCGACAAATTCTTGTCCGGAGATGCGGATCAGTTGAAGGAGTACTCCATTGGCATTGATGCTCTGGGCAAACCTTCTTCTTACGACCCACGCTCCGATTCCACTGTCCGTGTACAAATTGGCAGACTGCGCCACAAGCTCGCCGAGTATTACAGTGTCGAAGGAAGCGCCGATACCTTCCTGTTGGAAATACCGAAGGGCCAGCTCCGCCTGATGTGTCGGCCAATGCCTTCGGTGCCCGCTTCTGAAACGGCGGATTTTTCGGCTATCAAAAGCGTATCCGAACCTACTCCGGACTGGCGGCGGAGAACCGCGGTTCTGGCCGTGGTGGCCTCGGCTGCTCTCATTTTGGCCACTGTATGCGGGTTCCTTCTCTGGCGAGACGCGCGAGATAAAGTCCGGCTCGGAGCGAAGCCGCCTTCCGAAGCCGACAAGCTTTGGGCTTCTTTTCTGGCCTCTGACCGGCCTTTGAAGATCTCCTTCGAATCGCCCATGTTCATCTCGTTCGACTCGCGCCGGCTATTCCGTGACATGGACGTCAATCAGTGGAACGATGCCCTCAAATCACCGGAGATCGCCGCCGTCGGAAAGGCACTAAAAACGTCGCAGATCCAGCAGCGCTATCATTACGCGCCGTTTCAAGAAGTGAATTCCGCTTTCCTGCTCGGCAAACTCCTGTCGCCGCGCAAACAGGCTTATCTGGTTCGCAGTAGTCAGCTTTCCTGGGAACAGATGGCGGATACCAATTGGGTATTCATTGGCTCACCGCCATTTTTTGGCGAAGTGCTGGCGGGAATTCCCGTGGAACGCCAGTTCGTTGTAGAAGGAAAAGGTGTACGCAACGTGCACCCGAAGGCCGGCGAGCCGGGTTACTTTCTGGACATTCATACGCAGGGAACCTATTCGCCGCTTGGTTTTTCGGAGGATGGTGAGGTCTACGCGGTAGTGACGAATGCTCCGGGTCCGGCGCCGAACAGCGATATTCGGATCTTTGAAAGCAACATCACTACCGGCCGTCTGGGCGCGGTTCAATGGTTCACCGACGACGCCTTGGCCGCGGTAATTACCAGGAAGCTTGCGAGCGCTGCGGGGACCTTGCCGCATTATTATCAAGTTTTGCTTCGCGTGAAGTACAAAGATTCGGTGCCCGTGGAATCGGGCTATGTGCTCCATCGGGAATTACTGGCGGCAACCACGACCAGCCAAAAATCAGGACGCTAGCGCCGCTTGGTCCAACGTAATGCCGATGGCTATTTCGATTTTCGTGCGGCGTCCAAATGGCCGCGATCCTTTTCATTCTCCTCGCAAGCGTAGGACATGATCGAGGTGTCTTGCCGTTTTAGATTGGTGCTGATGGACCAGGGTTCGGTGTAGTAAACCGGATCCTCGAAGGTCACGGTCCACTTGATCACATCTTTATCGATCTTCTGAAAGCGTTCCGTCAGGTGAAGTTTGTCGCTGTGCTGATGACCGGCGGTGTCGACCCAGGATTGGTCGTTCAGATTCACGGTATCTACAACGAGCGTATCGCCCTCCCAGTGGCCAAGAGAGTGACCATACCAGTCGGGCTCCCAGTCCGTCGGATGTTCACGGCCGTCCAAATAGATAATCCGGAAGGTCCTTTGATATTCGAACAAGATGGCCACCATGGTGGGTGACTGAACAATTTGAAACGGAAACGGCGCCTGTATGGCGCGAGCCGGGCCCACCGGCAGGCAATAGGAAGTTGGATCGGTGGCCGTATCCACACTCGCGAATTTTTGTTTTCCTAAAGGGGTGAGCGGAAGGTCATGCCCCAGAGCGCGCTTAGTGTCGGGCACGTACGGTCCTTGCCAGACCCCGTCGAGTGACGGGGTGACTCCTGCGGCCGGAGCCGGCGGTCGCGATTGGGCCCAATTGTACGCGGGCGTCAACACGAGGAATAGGAGCCCAGCCGAGCGCGCATTTCGCATAGAACCTGCCATCGCTTTAACCCCTATTGCTTTCCGTTTTTGCTGGATTCCCCGTCCCCGGAGGAGCCCGCAAAGACTCTCTTGCCGTCGGCTAGGACGACCGAGCGCGCGTTGGCCGTGTTGGATCCGTCCTTGGCGCGAAAGCCCTGGACTGTAATCACATCACCGGTCTTCAAAGTGTCCTTCCGCCATCCCTCGCGAAACAGACTGGTCGGAGGTCCGTTCTCAACGGCCCAGGTGGCCACGGCGCCATTCTCATCGCTGACCTCCATATAAAAATATACATGCGGATTTGCCCACTCTACTTTCGTCACCTTGCCCTTCAAACTAATGGATTTTTGGGCGTCATATTGAGCGGCGAAGGAGTGGTGCCCTGAAACCGGAAGGGCGGCGAGGAGAAACGCGATGCTTGTGAGTAGGGTTGCGCGCTTGATGGACATTCGTTAGGAACCTTTTTAAGGCAGAAAAGCTTCCTTAGTGTATTCGCCATGCGCACATCTGTCAAACTCACCAGCGTTTCCACGTAGTCTCGTAACTCACTGATAACAAGGTTAATAGCTGCGTAACACTTGCCTTGTGTAACCGCAACACAACCCCGCGTCACCTCTTCCATCCAGGCACATTATTGACGATGGGCCGAAGCCGACCGCATACTTGTCGCCATGCGAAACTTCAAACGCTTGGTAGCGCTCTTCCTCATAACGTCCGTAAGCGCTCTCGCCCACCATTCCGCCGTGATGTTCGACAGGGATAAAGAAGTCACGGTGACGGGAGTCGTGAAGGAGTTTGCGTTCACCAACCCCCATGTCAGCATTCAGATTACTGTTACCGCCCAAAACGGAACCACAACCGATTGGAGCTTCGAAGCTGCCTCTACAAGGGGGATGGTGAACGTGGGCTGGCGGAAATCCTCGATCCGGGCAGGGGACAAGGTGACCCTGGTGGGCCGCCCCTTAAAAGACGGTCGGCCGGGCGCCCAGTTGGTGAAGGCCATTCTTTCGGACGGAACAGTTCTGACGAGTTCCGGCGGTGAGAACTATTGAGCGTCCCTCGACTTTGACCAGCAGCATCATGAGGACACCCATGAGGAAACCTATGACAAGAATTAAACCGACGCTGGCTTTTAATAGTGCAGTGCGCAAGAGTGCAGTGCGCAATAGTGCAGTGCGCAATAGTGCAGTGCGCAACAGTACAGTGCTGCGGCAACTGGCGGTCTGCGCCGCTCTGGCCCTGGCAGTTGCGGTTCCAAATGTCAGCGGACAAACCGCCCCAAGCGCACCCAGACCCAAGGCCGCAGTCCTGGATCAACCGGGCGCACTCTCAAAGGAAAATCTCGCGAAGCCGCGTCCGAAACCCCCGTTCGACCTGACCGGGAACTGGATGTACAGTCCGCAGATGAACCGGGATAACGGGGTGTTCGGATATACTCCGTTGCCCAAACTGAAACCGGCTGCGAAGGCGCTCTACGAGGCCGGCCAAAAGGCCGCAAAGGAAGGGAAGGCGTTTCATAACGATGAAGGAGCCTGCTGGCCCGCGGGGATGCCGGAAATGATGACTCGTGTATGGCCTAACCAGACCATTCAATTGCCAACGATGATCGTTATGACTCAGATGTTGAAACATGAGATTCGCTGGATCTATATAGACGGGCGTCCACATGCGGATCCTGAGATCAAGCCGCCTAGCTACGCCGGCGACTCCATCGGGCATTGGGAGGGCGATACGCTGATCGTCGAATCCACCAACTTCGAGCCGAGCCATCACTGGGTACAAACGGGAATCCCCATCAGCGATCAATTCAAAATCGTCGAGCACATCAAGCTGAAGGACGAAGGCAAGACCATGGAAGACACCTTCATCATGACGGACCCGGTGAACTGGGAAGGTGATTGGGTAAACACCAAGCGGTGGTACCGCTATGACAATTCGGATCTTGAGGAGGCTTATTGTTTACCCGATCTGAATGGACGGCTGCCCGCCACCGATGCGGCCTCGAACATTCGTTGAATCCCGAGGACATCATGAAAATACACCAGTTCACTATCAGTGGAAATACGCGGCCCTTGGCGTTATTGATAACCGTTTTGGTTATGGGCACCCCTGGTTGGGCGCATCATTCGTTCGACGCCGAGTTCGATCGGAACAAAAAAATGTCCGTGGATGGAACCGTTACCAAAGTCGAATGGATTAATCCGCATTCCTTCATTTATATGGATATCAAGGATGGCAGTGGGAAAGTAACCAATTGGGCGGTTGAAGGTTTCCCGGTGGGCATGGCGCGCCGGAACGGAATTTCTCCTAGCTTCATTAAAGCGGGCGACGTGATCCACATGGAGGGGTACGGCTCCAAGGACGGTTCCAATCGTATGTCCGGCCGGGAATTCACCATGCCTGACGGTGTAAAGAAGCCATTCGGGCCACCGGTGTACTAAGCATGAGAAGAGATTTCATGAGCGCATCGTACTTTACCCTGGCTCTGGTTGTGCTTGGCGTCGGAATACTTCCGATTTCGGCTCAGGTGCCAGTGATGAAAGTGGATCCAAATGCCAAACCGTTACCACGGATGTCAAATGGCAAACCGGATCTGTCTGGGATATGGCTGGGTGGTCCCGGACTGTTTACAGGACGCGACGGGCGAGGTCCTGGGGCTGCGCCACCGGTGCCACCTCCGTATCTGCCTTCCCTATTACCGAAAGTTCAGGCGTTGGCCAAGGTGACCGGCGTCAACTATATCTTTGGGTTGACGACAACTATTTCTCCCGATCAACGACAACTACTCTGTAGCTCTTCGGCCAGGGGCGAAGCCCCGCGGCCGTCCGGGTTTTGATTCGAAAGATGAATAAGCACCGTCGCCGGAGCTGTGGGAATGTGGGAATCGCGGAGCGATTTCCAAGGGGCGGTGGGAAGGGTGGAAAACCTGGGGTTGGTTTTC
>JANYJA010000230.1 GCA_025358575.1 Terriglobia bacterium | reverse complement strand
GGTGGGAGCAGAATCCATTTCTGCGCGGCATCAACTGGGTCAGCGCGCTCGAAGTCGGGTTTCGCGCATTGTCTTGGATTTGGGTCGCTCAAATCGTCGGCGAAGCTCTCAAGCCCGCGCTGCTGGCGCAGTTGCAGCGTTCTCTGTACCGGCACGGCCGCTATCTAGAGCACAATCTTTCGACGTACTTTTCGCCGAATACACATCTGCTCGGTGAAGGGGTTGCGCTGCACGCGATCGCGATCGCCTGTCCACATTTCGATAAGGCTGAGCACTGGCGCAAGCTCGGCGCCGACATCGTTGCGGCCCAGATGGAAGCCCAAGTCCACGCGGATGGCAGCCATTTCGAACAGTCCAGCTATTATCACGTCTACGCGCTCGATTTCTTTCGGCTGCACTATTCGTTGTCGGGCGAACCGCCTGCCTGTCGCGAAAAGCTTGAAAGCATGGCCCACTATCTGAACTCGATAATCGGGTCTTCCGGACTACTCCCGTCACTGGGCGACGACGATGGTGGCCGACTGTTCCACCCGTACGGCAACCGGCTGAAATTTGCCGGCGGAACACCGCGCGAAGCAAGAACAATCAAATCCGAACTTTTCGCCGATATTGGGATCGCCGTCATCCGGCGCGAGGAGGTTCAAATCGTCATCGATGCCGGCCCGTTCGGTTTTGGCGGTGCCGGTCACAGCCATTCGGACACCTTGAGCTTCGTCGCGCGCATTGGCAACACCGAAATTTTCATTGACCCTGGCACTTTCACCTACACCGCGGAGCCGGAGTGGCGCGATCGCTTTCGCGGGTCCGCAGCTCACAACACGATCCGCGTTGACAATAAAGATCAAGCGGACCCCGTTCATCCGTTTCGGTGGCTCAACAAACCCAGCGTCCGCATTCTTAATTGGACTGGCAGCGAATTGGATGCCGAGTGCAGCTATCGCGGCATCACGCACCGCCGGCAGTTCGTTTTCGAAGGCCGTGTGCTCCACATCGTGGATGACATTACGAGCGTGGATTCGATGGAGCACCTCATCGAACAGTTCTGGCATCCGGTTCACCAGCCGGAAATGTTGCGCCCCGGCGTCTTTCGCCTCGGCCAAGCCACTCTCTCCCTGCCTGAAGATGCCAATATCGAACTTTCCGAAGCCGGCGAATTCGGATGGCGCTCAACCGTACTCGGAGAGAAATTCGCTGCTCCGCTCTTGCGTGTCTTCAAGAAAACGAAACTTCCCTACCGGATGACCGCAGACATCGCCTTCGATTCATTTCGCTGATAGATGGTGTATAGACCGTTGCGAAACACCACGCGATAACCGCTAAGCAGCCCCGCGATATACGCGCGAATTTCGGGCCGCTCATTTTCGTACTTAGCCCACTGATCACAGTAGGTCCGATCGACCACAACTGTATCGGCGGTGAGTCCGTTATAGAAACCGAGCCGCCGGTCGTCAATCAAGCCATGGCGAAAGCCCAAAGCAAAACCAAGCTCCGAAACACCGAAAATCCTGTGATCGGGCGCCGGATGCGTCTCGAGAAAACCGACAGCGGGCAAATATTCATTCCGGTATGAGTTTATTCGAATCGCGTATACGGTTCCGGCAAGTTGCACCGCGAGGAGCGCGGCCGCGACACCCGTCATCAGCAAGCGATGGCGTCGCAAGTGCCAAATCCAAATTGCCACCAGAACCGAATAGAGCGGGACAACGTGCACCAAATAGGCCGCCGCCTTGGTGCCTTCGAGCAGCGCCAGCGCGAGCGTGAAGGCCCAGGCCAGAACTATGGGAATCCAATACTGACGCACCCTTCGAAACCAGATCGCCGCGCCGAGCAGCGCCGCCCAGTCCGCCAGCAGAACAATCGCCTTCAATCGTTTGGCCGGGCTCGACGCCGGCCCGGTAATGCCAAACGGTCCTAAAAACCGTTCGTGAATTTCGCGCGAAATTGCATGCAACGGCTGTTTCCAGGCACTTAACCGTCCGGAACTGATGTTTGAAAACTGCTCCCTGAAAATTTCGGAATTCTGGCTGATATACCAACCCCACCCTGCCGCTCCGATCAAAAAAGGCGCGCCAGCGGGAAGCACATGCCAGATTTTAAGCCGCTGAAAATCGGAGACTCCCGCGATGAGCGACAACCCGATTAGCGCCAGCAACCCGCCGATGGGGTGCGTGAAGCACGCGGCCGACACGCAGCAGCACGCCGTGAAGACGGCCCACGCCAGTCGCTCCTGGCGAAATCGCAGATAGAGTGCGATGCCAAGAAGCCCTAGTGCCGCGCTCATCAGATCCATTCGCCCGTCCGACGCCGCACGAATGAAGGTGTAGTCCAATCCGACCAGTGCCAAGGCCAGCGCGATCAATCCATCCGGCGCGCGCACAGCTCGAAGAATCAAAATTAAAGCGAACAACTCGACTGCTCCCCACATCACGGAGAGCAGCCGCATTTGCAAAATCCCAAATCCCGCCACGTTGTACCAGCCCGCCTGCAAAAGCAGGTTCAACGGCATCACGTAGTAAGTGGCACGATCCGTCCCCTGCGTTTTTGGATCGTCAATGGGTGAAGGCGGCACCGCGGTGGCCGCCATCGGGCCCCCTTGCGATAGCTGCAACGCCGGTTCGGCGAAGTACCCTTCATCGCACCACGGGGCCTTGGTCCGGTTGCTCGCAATCGCTAAAACCAGGTAAGAGCATAGTACCGCTGCAACCAACAAGTGGAACCAAAGGCGGTTTCCGATGAAGAGCTGTGACAAAATGGGGATTCGCGTTTGGATTGCGGGGCGCAAGCTTTCAGCGTAGCAATCCGGCGTGATCCATAGGCCCGGATAGACCAAACATGATTACTGAACGGTTATGACGCGGTCTGAAAAACGCGTTCCCAGCACCGCCCCAGTGCGCGGCCCCGCGGATCCGGCACTTGGCGGAATCTCGCTGGTATTTCCGGTTTATAACGAATCGTTCATCATCGAGCAGACCCTTCGCAACTATATCTCCGAACTTGGGGATCGTATTGCGGATTTCGAAGTGATCGTCGCCGAAGACGGCAGCACCGACGATACCAAAGTGGTGCTCGAGCGCCTCGCGCAGGAGTTGCCGATTTCGCTCTACTGCAGTGACGAGCGTAAAGGTTATCAGCAGGCCGTGATCGACGCCATTTCGCACGCGACTAAGCCCTGGATTTTCATCGTCGATTCGGACTACCAATTCGCCGCGATCGATTTCTGGCGTCTCGAACCGCACCGCCGCACGCACGACGTCATCCTTGGGATTAAATCGCCGCGCAAAGATCCTATGTATCGAGTGGCTCTTTCGTGGGGCTACAACGTGCTCATGCGGCACTTCTTCAAGGTGCCCTATGAAGACATGGACACGGGATTTCGCCTGATCCGAAAATCGGTGGCCGATGAACTCTCGCCCGAGATTCGGCACATGTCGTTCTTCACCGCGGAGTTTGTGATTCGCGCGCATTATGCCGGATACCGAATTCTACAGGTGCCCGTGCGGCACTACGCGCGCAAAATCGGGAGCACCACAATTTTCTTCGTGTCGAAACTTTTCCTGATCTGCTTCCAGCAATTCGCCGGCCTTCTGAGAATGAAAAAAGAACTGAAGGATCGGGGCATAGAAGCACCGGCGCAACCGAGGAGTGAAGCGGCGGATTGAAGGCGGAGCCTAAGCGTCTGTTGCTGATGATCTACAAGCTGGACATCGGCGGCACCGAACGTCAACTAACGGAAATTGCGCGCAATCTCGACCCCCGACGCTTTGAAGTTCACGTGGCTTGCCTGCATTCGGAAGGACTGCGGGCGGACGAGCTTCGCGCTGACGGCATTCGGGTCGTAAGCTTTCCAATGCCGTCTTTTTTTTCGCTGCAGGCCGCGCGGCAGGCCGTGGCGATCATCCGCTACATTCGCCGCAATCGTATCGATCTGGTTCATGCGTTCGACGTTCCAATGGATATATACGGCGTCCCTGTCGCGGCCATGGCGCGCGGGCCGATCGTGCTAAGCAGCCAGCGCGCGCATCGTGAACTCACGCCTGGTCTGTACCACTGGCTGCTCCGTCTCACCGATCACATGGTCGATGGAATCGTGGTGAATTGCGAGCACATGCGACGCCACCTCATCGACGATGAGCACGTGCGGGCGCGCTTAATTCATCTCTGTTACAACGGTCTCGATACGCGCGTCTTCACACCACCGGAATCGAAGCCGCCAAGCGAGAAGACCGTGATCGGCGTCCTATGTGCGTTGCGCCCGGAGAAAGGCCTAGCGACGCTTCTCAATGCCTTCGCGCTCCTCGATCCGAACTCAGTAGATCTGCTAATTGTAGGCAGCGGCCCATCATTATCCGCGTTGGAATCCCAAGCGGAGTACCTCGGCATCAGCGCCCGTTGCCGGTTCGTCCCGTCAACCGAAAATGTCGCCGATTGGCTTCGAAAGATCGATATCTTCGTGCTTCCGTCGCTGAGCGAAGCGCTTTCGAACTCCTTGATGGAAGCGATGGCGTGCGGGTGCTGCGTGGTGGCTTCGCGCGTGGGCGGCAACATAGAGTTGGTGGGCGAGGCGGAGCTCCGTGGCGTGCTGTTCGAAAAGGAAAACGCCCCGCAATTGGCGGAGGTTTTGAAAGTGCTGTGCGGCGATCCCGCAGGACGCGCGCGCCTGGCGTCCGCAGCGACAGAATTTATTCGCAGCGGATTCTCGATCGAATCTTCCGTCAGCCGTATGGCCGCGATTTACGATAAGTTCCCGATCGGAATTGACTAATCGCATGCGCATCATCGCTGGAGAATTTCGTTCGCGCCGCATCAAAGCGCCTGAAGGTTTGGAGGTCCGCCCCACGCCCGACCGGCTTCGCGAGACGTTATTCAACATACTCGCCCCGGAAATTGAGGGCCGTGTTTTTTTAGACGCTTACGCGGGAAGCGGTGCGGTTGGCATCGAGGCAATTAGCCGGGGCGCAGCACAAACTATTTTCATCGAGAAGCATCGAACCGCTTTTATGATGCTTCAGGAAAACACTGTCGAGTTGGGCCTGAAAGCGCGCGCTCTTCTGGTCAAAGGCTCAGCCCGCCTCACTTTGGACCGCTTCGACCCGGATATTGTGTTCATCGACCCGCCCTACGATCTTGAGGCCGAATACCACGCTGTGTTGGAAATGTTGGGCGAGAAGCCGCCCCGCCTCGTCACCGTGGTCCAGCACTCAGCCCGTTTTTCCCTCAAAGATCGGTATGGAAAGATCCAGCGAACACGCGTGAAAAAACAGGGTGACAACTCGCTGTCGTTCTATCGTGTCGCCGACCTAGAGGAGCCGCAGCTCGATGGGAGCGCCGACCCCGACACCGAGAATCTTAGCGGCTGATCCCCGATTCACCGAAATCTCTAGAAATCCTGAACTCCCCGCAATTACGTAAGCCTCTCCGGTGCTCATTTCCGCATAGCTTTTGGCGAGCCGGTCTATCACGCGAAGTCCGATGGAGCAGTCGAATGACTGCTTTTCGATTTGCGCGAAATCAGTAATGGCGAAATTCGTAATTATGTTGCCGAAGCGATCGATCTTCAGCACCGCGCCTGTCCACCCGCGACGCGCGGTGCGCACCGGTTGCGTAATCGAAAGTCTCGCGTAGTCGGCAACTGCAGGCCCGAGCTTCGCGAAGCTCACTCCCGCCGCCAAATGCCCCGCGACGCTCGCAAAAATATCGCGCCCATGGAAAGTTTGGCTTACGGGATGGCGAAAATATTTCTGGTTCGTAATGGTTCGAACGCGCGCGCCGGATTCCGTGAGGACCATTGAAAGCACACCGTTATCGGGGGCGACGAAATAGTGGCCGCCGACAGACGCCGCAATCGCTCGCCGCTGGCTTCCAACCCCCGGATCCACCACCACTACGTGCACGGTCTTCGGGGGAAAATAGCGCCAGCTTTGCGCCAGCGCAAACGCCGCTTCCGAAATTTCGTACGGGGTAACGCCGTGCGTGATATCGACGATCCGCGCCCCCAGGCACACGCTCAGAATCACGCCTTTCATCGCGCCCACATAGTGATCGGACAAGCCAAAATCAGTGGTCAGCGTGATCACGGGCATGGGTACAATGAAATTAAGTGCAGCACTTTTACTTCGACCACAACGCGACAACACCGGTGTCGCCCGCGGTCCTCGCGTCCATGAGCGAGTGTCTGGCCGAGGTGTATGGCAACGCGTCCAGTATCCACTATTTCGGGCAGGCCGCGAAACAGCGGCTCGAAACGGCGCGCCGCCAAGTAAGTGCCATGCTGCAGTGCCAGCCCAAGGAAATTGCATTCACCAGCGGCGGCACTGAGGCGGATAATCTTGCCATCCTCGGCACTGTGCGGCATTCGCGCCGCTCGACGAAGCATGTCATCACCACTGCCATCGAACACCCCGCGGTGCTCAACACTTGCACGCAATTGGAGCGTGAGGGTGTGGTCGTGGCTTATTTACCGGTGGGCGCGTCGGGCGTGATCGATCCCGATGATGTTCGCCGAGCGATCCGTTCCGACACGGTGCTGGTAACCATCATGCACGCGAATAATGAAATCGGAACGATTCAGCCGCTCGCCGAAATTTCAAAGATAACGCGTGAAGCCGGTGTCCTGTTTCATTCCGATGGCGTGCAAGCGCCAGGGCGTCTCGACCTTGACATGAAAAGCCTGGGCGTCGATTTGTATTCTCTAAGTGCTCACAAATTCCACGGCCCCAAGGGCACTGGGGCGCTCTTCGTCCGCGACCACACGCCCATTTCCGCGGTTATGTTTGGCGGGCATCATGAGCGGGAGCGCCGCCCCGGAACGGAAAATGTCCCCGGCGCGGTGGCTCTCGGCACCGCGGCCACAAGCATCGGCGAGCTACCCACAGCGAACCTGCGCGACCGTCTGGAATCCGGTATCTTGCAAAATATTCCCAACGTGGAAGTAAACGCCGCGCGCAGTGAGCGTCTCGCCAACACCACGAACATTTGTTTCCGCGGTATCGAAGGCGAAGCGCTGGTAATCGCGCTCGACCTGAAAGGCTACGCCGTCTCGAGCGGCTCTGCGTGTTCGAGCGGTGCCGTGGAACCGTCGCATGTTTTGACCGCGATCGGCCTCAGTGCTGAAGACGCGCGATCGTCCATCCGATTTTCGCTTGGGCGAAGGAACACCGCAGAGCAGGTAGACGGACTCATAAACGCGGTCTCGGAGTCAGTCGCGCATCTTCGCCGAATCGCGCCCAGGGCATTCTATGTCCACGCCTGAGAGCGGGGCCACCATCGCCGTAGCCATGAGCGGCGGCCTTGATAGTTCCACCGTTGCGGCGTTGCTCGCCCGGGACGGCTATCGCGTCGTAGGAATGACCATGCAGCTCTGGAATCAGCGCCGCCTGCCTGAGCTTGCCCACGACGAAGGCACCGGACGCTGCTGCTCTCTTGACGATGTCTATGACGCGCGCCACGTGGCCGAGCAAATCGGCATCCCGTATTACGTCGTGAACTTCGAAAAGCAGTTCGAAGAGCGCGTGGTCGAGCCATTCGTCAATGAGTATCTTGCCGGCCGCACGCCCATCCCCTGCACGCTTTGCAATAACTACGTCAAGTTCGATCAATTTCTGGAAATGGCCGACGCGATCGATGCGCACACCATCGCCACCGGTCACTACGCTCGCGTGGCACACAATGCCGCGACGGGCCGCTACGAACTGCGCAAAGCGGTGGACGAATCCAAGGATCAGACTTACTTTCTCTTCGGTCTGACGCAGATGCAGTTATCGCGCTCGTGGTTCCCGCTGGGCGAAACCAATAAAAATGAAGTTCGCGCAATCGCCCGAGAGCTTCGACTTGCAGTTGCGGAGAAGCCCGAGAGTTATGAAATCTGTTTTGTCCCGAACAACGACTACGCGGCGTTTTTGAAGGCGTATTTGAAGGACAAGGGCCGCGAGATGGAACCGCATACCGGGGCGATTGTGAACACGGAAGGCCGCACTATTGGACAACACGCCGGTGTGCATCACTTCACCGTGGGACAGCGCAAGGGAATCGGCATCGCCGCGCCCGATCCGTTGTATGTCATCGCAACCGATCCCACCGCGCAGACCGTCACCGTCGGCGCCAATGAGCAACTGCTCAGTTCGCGATTGATCGCGCGTCAGATCAACTGGGTGTCTTGGGCGGAGTTGACGCATCCGGCGCGCGCGCACGTGCGGATTCGAAACCGGCACACGCCCGCGCCCGCCACGCTGACGCCGCTGCCGGATGGCCGGGTGGAAGTCCGTTTTGACGAGCCGCAGCGCGCCATTACCCCCGGTCAAGCCGCCGTTTTTTACGCCGACGATTTAGTGCTGGGGGGCGGGTGGATCGCTTAACCAGCCGCTCACCCACAACTCTGAGCCACATACTTCGAAAGCCGCCGCATGCCTTTTTCAAATATATCCGTGGGCGTCAAAAGACTCACCACCAAGTAAGCTTCGGCATCGAAGTCGTAAAAATACCCCGGCTGCACCACCACGCCGCGAGCGATCAGTTCCAGAATCC
>JANYJA010000018.1 GCA_025358575.1 Terriglobia bacterium | reverse complement strand
TGAAGCCAGCGGCTTCCGAACATAGATATAACGCCAGCTGCCCAACCTCTTCGACTTTCCCCCAGCGCCCCAAAGGAATCTTCGAAATGAACTGCGCGTTTATCTCCGGGTTCTGCATTAACGTCTGATTCATTTCGGTTCCAAACGGGCCAGGACTAATGCCATTTACGGTGATCCCGTCAGACGCAAGTTCTAGCGCCAGGGTTCTCGTCAGACCCAGCAGCGCGGTCTTGCTGGCGGAATAGGCGCCGCGCTCTCCTAACGAGACATGGCTCATGATCGACGTCATGTTGATGATGCGTCCGTGCCCCGATCCCCGCATTTGTGGCACGAATGAGCGGCACATCAGAAAAACACTCGTCAGGTTGGTGTCGAGCACGCGATTCCATTCTTCCAGCGTGAAATCGGTGATCTTTTTGCGGATATTCATTCCCGCGTTGTTGATCAGAATATCCACGCGCGGAAAAACCGACGCGACTTCTTTGGCCAACGCCAACACTTGCTCCTCCAGGGCCACGTCGGCGACAAAAACGTGTGCTTTGGCACCGGCCGCTTGGATTTCCCCCGCCACGTCCAGAAGTTTCTTGCGATCGCGCGAAATCAAGCCCACCGTCGCGCCGGACTCGGCTAGCGTCATCGCCATCGCTCGGCCCAGGCCTTTACTTGCGCCTGTGATCAGGGCTGTCTTGCCATTCAGTTGAAATGGATTCATATCCGCAGGGGCATTGTACCGCGCGGGCCGCCTGCCTTACGATGGCGAGTAGGAGAACCGATGCACTCGAAATTATTCTTTGCCGCGCTGTTGAGCGCGTTATGTTTGCGCGCCGATTTTTCTTATGAGGAAAGTTCCCGAATCACAGGTGGAATGTTGATGCAGTTTGTCGGCATGCTGGGCGAAAAGGGCAACGTCCCCACTGTCACCACCGTAGCCGTCAAAGGCAATCGCATGGTCTATCGTGTCGCCAAGGGGGGCAAACTCAATTCCGCTCAGATCATCGATATCGATAAGGAAACCATCACGCGTCTGAACTTCGACGAGCGCACATGGTCGATTCTCACTTTCGCGCAAATGCGCGACACGTTGGATAAGGTGAAGCAGACCACCGACGTTCAGGCTGCAGGGGTGGTGGTGGCCCTCAAAGAAGCCAAGGAAACAAAAAAAATCGGAGATTACGACGCCAAAGAAGTGGTGATGACCGTGATCATGCAGGGCAAAGATTCCCAAACCGGCAGCGCCGGGAAGATGACCATAACCGATGAGGTTTGGATGACTGACGTGTCCGGCTCCGAACAAATCCGCGCCTTCCACAACAGTATGGGCCAAAAGTTAGACTGGGCACCCGGCGGAAACCCGGCGATGGTCGGCACCCCGGACGTTGCGCGCGCCATGGCGGCAATGTTCAAACAAGGTGCAAAGTTCGAGGGATTGCCGGTGCACCAAGTGCTCACGCTGGTCGCTAAAGCGGAGCCCGCGCCTTCAGCGCAGGCCGATACCGAGCAGACCATCGTGGAAACAACTACCGACATCACGAAACATTCCGCTGATTCCGTGAATGCTAAGTGGTTTGAAGTGCCCGAGGGCTTCAAGAGGGTCGAAAATCCGGTAAAGGCGGCCGGAAAATGACCCTCTTGAAACGCGGAACTGACCAGCGGCAACCTCACTTTGCGGAACTGACGGTTTCCTGCCCCATGTCAATCATCCGTGGAGCGTAAGTCCGATCGTCACCGCGCCGCTTCACGCTCGACAGAAAATAGTGGTCGCCGTGGTGGTAGAAAAACACGGAACTCTTTTCCGCCGTGGAAGTCCGCGTCTGCTCACTCACGTTGAGTGCCGCCCAGATTCGGCCGCTCTGGTCTGTGAGCTGGATCATATTGGGCATGCGATCCCAAACAATGGTGTATTTGCCAGCGGGCAGCGGTGTTTTTCCGGCCGTGAAATTGAATGGAACATCAATACGGAATTTATCTGGCGCGGATGCCGAAGCGGCCAGCGCGCCTAAAGTTAGCAGCGCGATTGTGGAACTCAAACAAAGAGCAATTCGTTTCATTAGAAGGTGTCCTTTGGCGATTCTTTTTCAATCGCCTTAAATGTGAGATGCGAACACTTATGACAAACGCACGCTCCGTGCCACCAGCCGCGCCTGCCAATTTAACCGCCGGGTTACCCTCTAAAGTCGTGATTTCAAAAGATCAACTAACTTCGCGGCAGTTTGCGCGTCTTTACACGAGGAGCTGCTATGACTATCCAATCGGGATCGATGCTATCTAAAGAGATTGACGAGCTCGATACTTTGCTCCGCATCAGCACGGCCATACATTCCGTGCAGGCACTCTACTCCACTCGGCAGCCAGGCGCGCGTGAACTGCTGGAACGGCAGCTGCTGGAACTGATTTTCGAGTCGGTGCCGGCGGAATGTGGCGCTATTCTTCTGTTGACGGAAGTGCTCGAAATGCCCGCTCAGATAGTGGGATGGAGCCGCGCGTCGGGTCGTCATTCAATTGCCATCGACCGCGAAATGGCGCAACGGGCTGTATCTCAAGGTGCGGCTGCCATTCGCAATGAGCCTGGAAATTCGGCCATTGCGATGCCGTTGATCTCTGGAAACCATGTGTTCGGCGCCATCTATCTCGCGTCCACCAATTCCAGCGATCGCTTCGAACACGAGAATGTCGAACTCCTGACTGCGATTGCCGGGATCGCCGCCATGGCGCTCCAGAATGCACGTTACGTGGAGTCGCTGGAAACCGAAAATTCACGTTTGCGCGCGGAACCTTCTATCGACCATGGCATGGTCGGTGAAAGTGCCGCCCTGCGCCGCGTTTGCCACCTCATCGGGCAGGTGGCGCCATCCGAGACTACGGTCCTGATCTGCGGCGAAAGTGGGACGGGCAAAGAACTGGTGGCTCGCGCCATTCACAACAACAGCCCGCGCAAGAATAAGCCTTTCATCGCGGTAAATTGTGCCGCCGTGACCGATACTCTTCTTGAAAGCGAATTCTTCGGCCATGAGCGCGGCTCGTTTACCGGCGCCGTCGCGCAGAAGCGCGGTAAATTTGAGCTCGCCGATGGCGGGACTCTCTTTCTGGATGAGGTGGGTGAAATGTCCCCCGCTCTCCAAGCCAAACTGTTGCGTGTCCTCCAGGAGCGCGTTTTTGAGCGCGTGGGAGGGAGCCGTACTCTGCCCGCCAATGTGCGCATTATCGCCGCTACTAACCGCGATCTAAAGCAATGCATTGCGGATCGCGCCTTTCGGGCCGACTTGTTCTATCGCCTGAACGTAGTTTCCATTCAGATGCCGCCGCTGCGTGAGCGCCTCGAAGACATTCCGCTGCTGGCCGGTTTTTTCGCTGGCCGCGCCATTGCTCCTGATGCCCGGTTGTGCTTGACGCGCTACTCCTGGCCCGGAAACATTCGCGAATTGCAAAATGCCATGGAGCACGCTGTCGTGCTGGGTGACGGCGGCTGTATTCGTCTCGAAGATTTGCCCGCGAGCGTCCGGCAATCCGCCTGCCAGGAAGAGGCTCACGATTACCAATCCGCCGTGCAGGGCTCCAGAAAGCAGTCCATCCTGCAAGCCATCGGGCGCACCGCGGGCAACCTGACCGAGGCCGCGCACCTGCTGGGAGTTCATCCGAACTATCTTCACCGGCTGATCCGTAAGTTGGATCTGCGGGCCGACATCAAACGGATTTGATATCCTTACTCTTTGGCAACAAATTCATCCAATTCCCGGTTCTTACCAAACGGGCCTTCCTGAGGTTTACACATGTCTGGCCATTCCAAGTGGGCGACGATCAAGCACAAAAAAGCCGCCACTGACGCGAAGCGTGGAAAAGCGTTCACGCGCATCATCAAAGAAATCACCATTGCCGCGCGCAATGGAGGCGACCCGGATGCCAACCCACGCCTTCGCACCGCGATCCTCGCCGCCAAGAATGTCAGCATGCCCGCCGACAACATCAAAAAGGGCATCATGCGCGGCACCGGCGAGCTTGAGGGCGGTCAGATCGACGAGGTTATGTTCGAAGGCTACGGACCCGGCGGCGCGGCCGTGCTGGTCAACGTTGCCACGGATAATCGCAATCGCACCGTCAGCGAGATTCGCCACGCCTTTTCGAAAAATGGTGGTAATCTCGGCGAGCAGGGCAGCGTCGCTTGGATGTTCGAGCGCAAGAGCCAGATCCTCATCGAGCACGATAAAGCGACTGAAGATCAACTGATGAATTTGGTCCTCGAAGCGGGTGCCGATGACCTCCGCGACGAGGGCGATAGCTGGGAGATTCTCTCCGCGGTGGAAAGTCACGAGACCGTCCTGAAGGCGCTGCACAGCGCTAATATTCCGACCGTGTCCGCCGAAGTTGCCATGATTCCGAAGAATCTGATGCGGCTGGAAGGCAAGAACGCGAGCGGCATGATGCGTCTCATCGATATCCTGGAAGATCACGATGATGTTCAAAGCGTGTACTCCAACTTCGACGTCGATGAAGATGCGATGGAAGTCGTAGCTTGACGTGAATGCGAGTTCTGGGCATCGATTGCGGCACTGAGCGCACCGGATATGGAATCATCGACAGCGACGGACGAACGCATTGCCTCATCGATTCCGGGGTGATTGTCACCTCGCCGAAACAACCTCTGGAGCTCCGATTGGCGGTAATCGCCGCGGCTCTTAGGAACCAGATATTGTTGCACCGCCCCGAATTCGCCGCCGTGGAAGAAGTGTTTTTCGCGGTTAACGTGAAGACGGCGCTGAAACTATCGCATGTGCGGGGCGTGGCCCTGCTGGTGATCGCGGAGTCTGCCGTAATGTTCGCTGAATACTCGCCGCTCGAAGTCAAAACGAGCGTTGTCGGATATGGCCGCGCTGAAAAGCATCAGGTTCAGCGGATGGTGGCGTCACTTCTGAAACTGCCCCAGGTATTAGCGTCCGAAGACGCCAGCGATGCCCTCGCGATTGCGATTTGCCACGCCAATCGTGAGGCCACCGCGCGCCAAATGGAGCGTCGCGCGGTATGAGGTGGGCCTGCATTCTTCTGCTTGCGCTCCCCGCCCTGAATCTGTCCGCTGAAGAGGCCCGTTTGATATTCAGCAAATCGTTTCCCCATAGCGTTCCCGCTTTCGTTGAAATCGCGGTGGTTCCTTCGGGTGCGGCCCTATACCGCGACGATCCCAAAGACGACAACCCGCCGCTTCACTTCCAAATCGGTGCTGCCGATGCGGCTCAGATGTTCGCCCTTGCGGAGAAATTGAAGTTTTTCACGCTCCCGTTAGAGTCGCCAGCCAAAGTTGCTTTCATGGGAATGAAGACTTTTCGCTACGAATCCGGTGCCACCCGGCAGCAAGTCAAATTCAACTACACTGATGATCCCGACGCCGCCCTTCTCACTGACTGGTTCGAACGCATTTCCGAAACCGAGCAGACCTTCATCACCTTGCAGAGCGCCGCGAAATACGACAAGCTAGGCGTGAACAAAGCTCTGCTGCAGCTTGAGGCCGTGTGGGACAAGAAACGTTTTATGGCACCGCGGCAAGTTTTGCCGATCCTCGACCGCATCGCCGCCAACGAGACCTATCTCAACATGGCGCGATCGCGCGCCGCTGGCGTGGCGGAGAGCATGCGGGCGGCGAAATGAAATCGCTGCTTCTTGCTTTGATGCTGTTTGCGTCATCCGCTCTTGCGCAGCACAAGAGCGCTGACGGAAGCGATGCCGAGCGCAAGGATCTCGGCACGGCGCTGGCCGAAGCCGGCTCCAGCCCTATCGAATTCATGCGCGCTTTGGAAGGCCACCTCGCCAAGTATCCGATGACGGAACACCGCGCTGAAATTGAGCGCGCCATGGTGAAATCCGCTATTGAAGCGAAAGACGATTCCCGCATTGCGCTCTACGGTGAAAAAGTGCTCGCGCGGGAAAATGGCGATCTCCAGATTTTGGACCGCGTCGCGCGCGCCCTTCTGACATCGGATAACAAAGAGAATGCGGAGAAGGCACTCGACTACGCACGTCGTTACCAGACTGGCGTGCAAGCCTTACGCGACAAGCCCGCGCCCGGGCAGGTGAGCGCCGGCAAGTGGCAGGATGAACTGGATCGCGGTATTGCACGGGCGTTGGTTTTGGAGGCTCGTGCGACAGGAAATCTCGGTAAGGCGGAAGAAGCCGCAACTCTCGCGCAGCGCAGTTACGACAGCTATCCCACCGCCGAAGGCGCACGCGAAATTGGGCGCTGGCTGGCCAGGGCAGGGAAGAGCATGGAGGCGGTCGAGCACATCGCCGATGCTTTCACCATCGAAGACCCCAAGAGCACCGAAATCGATCGCGGCAAAGACCGCATGCGCATGGGCGAGTTGTACACGAAGGCCAATGGTTCGGAGAAAGGCCTCGGCGATATTATTTTGCAGGCCTATGATCGTTCCAACGCACTGATCGCGGCGCGCGTTGCTAAGCTGCGTGCGCTCGATCCAAACGCCAGCGCACAGAAGGTTCTCGAGTTTACAGTGCCCGGCGTGTCCGGCGACTCCCTGAGCTTGTCATCGCTCCGCGGTAAGACGGTGGTCCTCGATTTCTGGGCCACCTGGTGTGGTCCGTGCCGGGCTCAGCATCCTTTGTATGAGAAGGTGCAGGAGAAATTCAAGAATCAGCCCGACGTCGTGTTCCTGGCAATTGACACCGACGAAGACCGAAGCTTGGTTGCCCCGTTTCTAGCCGCGCAGCATTGGACTAGCCGCGTCTATTTCGAGGCTGGCCTTCAGCACGCGCTGGAAATCTCGTCGATCCCGACGACGATCATCGTCGACCGGAATGGGCAAATAGCCAGCCGCATCGGTTTCATCCCAGATCGCTTCGTTGACATGCTGACCGACCGCATCCAGCAGACACTGAAGAATTAAAGGCGCTGTGACAAGCTATACGATATGCGAGACTTGCAGGCCATTGAAGCTGAACTTTTCGAGATTAGTGCCATCCCCGACGATTCCCTCAAACTGGAGCGCATTGTGGTGTGGTGCGCGACGCATCCCGATGAGATGCCCTTGGCAATTCACCTGCTCATGGCAGGGAACACCGGCCGCGACTATTAGCCGATGCCATTACTCCGCAAAGTCCAAGACCGGCTCGGGATAGTCGTCGTCGCCGTTGTAACCGGCTTTCTGCTAATTGGAGCTTTCGCCCAGACTTCCGCGCCCACCGCCGACGTGATCGACATTCATGTCGACAAGCCCGGCGCTAGCATCTCGCCCGGCATGTTCGGCGTGTTCTTCGAAGACATCAATTTTGCGGCCGACGGCGGTTTGTACCCCGAGCGCATCAAGAACCGGTCATTCGAATTCACCGAACCGCTCAGTGCATGGACCAAACTCCTGCGAGACGGCGCGGAAGGCGAACTCGATGTCCGCACGGAAGGCGCTCTGAACGCCAACAATCCGCACTATCTGCGTCTGCATGTCGATACTCCGGGCTCAGGCTTCGGCATCGCCAACTCGGGCTTTCGTGGCATTGGCGCGCAAGCCGGCGAAGATTTCACGTTCTCCGCTTACGTGCGCAACACCGGCTCCGGTCCGCGCAAGATTCGAGCGGCGCTCATCGATGAACAGGGCAAGACCATCGGCGAAGCGTTGTTGGCCGGGTTCAACAGGGAGTGGAAGAAGTATCAGGCCACTCTCCACGCAACCGCGACCACGGCGCACGCGCGCCTGAACGTCATCGTCGAAGAACCAGGCGATGTCGATCTCGATATGGTGTCGCTCTATCCGAAAGACACCTGGAAAAACCGGCCTAACGGATTGCGAAAAGATCTGGTGCAATTCCTGGCCGATATGCATCCAGGCTTCATGCGATTTCCCGGCGGATGCATCGTGGAAGGTCGCCGGCTTGCCTTGCGATACCAGTGGAAGAAAACCGTGGGTGATGTGAGCGACCGGCTCGGCATCGTCAATCGATGGAACGATGAAATGGCCAAGCGTCTCACACCCGACTACTTCCAATCCTTCGGCCTCGGCTTCTTCGAGTATTTCCAGTTAGCGGAGGATATCGGCGCGAGCCCGCTCCCCATCGTGAATTGCGGCATGGCCTGTCAGTTCAATTCCAGTGAAACGGCGCCGCTGTCGGAGACCGGCGCGTTCATTCAGGACGCTCTCGACCTGATCGACTTCGCCAACGGCCCGGTGGAAACCCCGTGGGGCGCTGTGCGGGCGAGCCTCGGCCATCCAGCCTCTTTTCACTTGAAGACGATCGGCGTCGGCAACGAGCAGTGGGGCCCGCGATACATCGAGCGCTACAAATTATTTGCCGCCGCGCTGAAGTCCAAGCATCCTGAGATCGCGCTGATCTCAAGCGCTGGTCCATCGCCTTCGGGCAAAGAGTTCGACTATCTCTGGTCCAACCTCCGCCAGCTTCATGCTGACATTGTCGACGAGCACTATTACGCGCGGCCCGAATGGTTCTTGGCGAATTCCGCGCGCTACGACGGCTATGACCGCAAAGGTCCGAAAGTGTTCGCTGGCGAATATGCCGCTCAGACAGACCGGGTGGTCAGTTTAGAAAACCGCAATAATTGGGAAGGCGCCATCGCCGAAGCAGCCTTCATCACTGGCCTTGAGCGCAATGCCGATGTGGTGGCCATGGCCTCCTATGCTCCCCTGTTCGCTCACGTCGATGCGTGGCAGTGGACGCCCGATCTGATTTGGTTCGACAACCTCCGCTCGTTCGGAACGCCGAATTACTACGTTCAGAAACTCTACGCCAACAACGTGGGAACCCGGATTCTGCCCGTAACCGCGCCAAAGGGCCTCTACGTGAGCGCGTCCATTGATCAGCGGACGTCCGAGGTAATCGTAAAAATAGTAAACGTGTCCGGCGCTGCGCGCCCTGTTAAAATTGGAGGTGCGTTCGGATCTGGCCGCGCTTTCGTCCTCGCGAATGCCAATTTGAAAGCTGAGAACTCTTTGGATCAACCGGGACTTCTGACACCGGTAGAGTCGGCGGTTGCCGCGTCACCGCAGGGCCTTAGCTTCAGCCTTCAGCCTTACTCATTCACTGTTTTGCGGCTGCCCCTCGCGAATCCGCGTGCCCTGAAACCTGCTAAAACAAAAAGTCCAGATCCATCGTAAAACGCCTGTGGTAAGTTCCGAAGAACGTTCCGTAATAGGGGTCCGCTGTATTGGCATGGATACTCACCGGGTTGAAGTGGTTCGTCAAATTCGATCCCGATACCGAAAAGCGAACTGAATACTTGTCATTCACTTTGATATCTTTCGATATCCGCGCATCGGCCGACAAGTAATTCGGGTAGCGCGTGTGATTAGGCGTGCCCACATATGTTTGCAACACATTCACCGATGAGTACGGGAATCCCGACCGATACTCAATCTTAGGCGTGATTCGAATTTTACGTGGAAAACTGAACGTGCCCCATGCGAGCATGCGATTCGGGATGTCCCCCGGCAGATTCGTGTGGTAATCCGGCAAAATCACTGCTGGCGGGAAGTTCGCCAGATAGTTACTGAATTCATTGATGTTTCCAGTCGACCTGCTGCGGACGTAGGAAAGGAACATCTCACTGTCTTTCCAGGCTCTCACGGCGGCGGTAAACTCCAACTGCTTTAGGAGCGCATTCCCGTTTCCATTTAATACGAACGCATGCTGGTTTTGTGCCAGACCTGGATTGAGCACGATTAAGCCATTCGAGTCACTTTGCAGGTAGGCGGCGCGCACACGCACAGTGGGCGTGATGATCTGTTCGACCTGCACGCTCCAGTTCAGACTGCTCGGCGAGAAATTTCCGGCATGATGCTCCGAATAAAGCAGCGGCAGATTCGACCGCAGCGCGGCTTGGGTCAAATTAAAATACTGTGTCGGCCCGTTGACGATCGATCCGTCCGGCGCATACGTCGTAATAATCTGCTGCGGGTAGGATCCGAAGCCGTAAACGTTAAGCGGAACCCGGTCATAGAAGATACCCATGCCGCCACGGATTACCGTGCGCGAGTTGCCAAAAGGCGTCCACGCTATGCCCGCGCGAGGCCCGATACGAAGGGTTTCGGTGACGTGCTGCTGCTCAGCTCTCACTCCCGATTCGAAAACAAACCGCGATCCCAATGACCAGTGGTCCTGGAAAAAGGCGGCGGCCTCCACATCCGAGCTCGCGATCGGCTGTCCCGAAGTGAAGCGGATCGTTTGCAACACAGAACCCGATTGGTCGTTTATATTGACCGGGCCGTTTCGCACCACTGCATTTTCGGATGTGCCGCCGAGCATTGTGCCGGCCTTGAACTCATGCGTTCCCCACGCATGCTTTGAGAACGAGTAAGTTTCGCGCCATTCCGCTCGCGATGAGCTGCGATTCTGACGGTCAAAGTAATTACCGGAATTGAGCGTCGGCGTAAGATTCATAGCCGCATTTCCTTGCGGCCAAACGTCGAAACGAAAACGTGTCAACGTCAATCCGCTATCCAGCAGCGAAGCGCCGAGCGAAGCATGGTCCTCAACGCTAGCTGAATAACTCGCATTGGAGGAGTTCGGGCTTACTGGCTCGGGGTTAAAAAAATCGAGTACGGCAAAACGAGTGTGCTGATTCGCCGCATGGTAAGTGCCGGTCAGAAAGTTAGTCGGACTGATTGTGTAATCGATTTCGGAAAAACTGTTGTACCCCTCCCGCCGTTGCTGGTTGTTGGGATAGGGCAGTGTGATGACTGACGTCGTTCGCATCTCGTACTGCATCGCTCCCGAAATATAAAGCTTCTGAGGAATAATAGGGCCGCCGAAATAAAGCCTGGGCGATGCGGTCTTTAAGCCGTCCATGTGCCAGCTTCGGAATCGAAACTCGGGTAAAGGATCGTTTACCTCGAAGTGCCATTTTTCGCCTGGTTTCCGTGTCTCAACCGCCACAACTTTTCGCGTGAAACCGCCATACTGCGCCAGGAATGGACTCGAAAGAACGTCGATCACACGCACACTATCAATCGGGACAGTGGCGCCAAACTGGCCCGTTGAAGGGTCCGTGGTATCCGCTGAATTCACCAGCAGCGCGCTGCGGTGTTCTCCGCTGCCTGAGAGGCTCAACTCACCTGAAGGCAGTCGCACCACATCGGGAGTTAAGGGAAGCGCATCCGCAACGGAGGCCGGGCGATCGGGCAGGCTCTTTACCTTTTCTCTTTCAAGAGTCCGGGGAGCGGTGGAGCCCGTGTCGAGTGGCACGTCCGCGTCACTCTCCACCGTGATGCTGTCCGCGTGAAGCGCCGTGAGCGTGGCGTCGATTTTCGCGTCCTGGCCGGCGTTTACGGTGACGCTCGCCCCCAATTCCTGATACTTGTCAGCTTGCATCGTGACCTGGTACGAACCAGGCGCGATACTTGCAAATCGCGCTTCGCCGTTATCGCCGCTGGTCATTATCGTCGAAGAAGTTTCGGATTTGACGGTCACGCGGGCGTGCGAAACAGGTTTGCCGTCGGCTTCGTGCACCAGCACCGTCACGCTCCCACGTTCAGGCGTTTGAGCCAAAAATACCGTTGGGATCAACAGCGAAAGTGCGAGCAAAGCCGCTCTAGGAAAATTCACTGGCTCGGCCTTTCGATGCGGCACACCATCGCAACGGAATTTCGATACGGACATTCAAACGACAAGGATCGGGTACTCTCCACCACTAACCATTGGACGCCGAAGCGGTCTTGAAGATTCCTGAAATCTGCATCCTGGAACGATTTCCAGCCACTTTGCGCCAATACTTGATCCTTCCAAACCTCGGAAAGCTCCGGAAAAACCGACGCTGCGCCGCTGTCTTTCAATCGATCTGCCAGAGCGCTGCGCTCGGCAAGCGCTCGAAACCCATGCACATTGACCCCGTGCAAGTTCAAATAATCCGGATCGAGCGCAAAATAAGCGTCTTTCGGTGTATTGCCGCTAACCCATTGGAATGCCGCCAGCCACCCGTTTTGGTAGGGAACGCCGGGCCATTCAATGTGCGGACTTGCTGCAAACGTCTTCGCGTCCACCGTCCACATGCCAGCCGCGAGTGGCACGAAAAGCACCGCCCAGCGCCATAAGCGGACCCGGAGCACGTATTCCCCCAGAATTCCTCCTAAGACTACAAATAAGACCAGGTAAATTAAATGGAAGCTGCGCATGGGCTGCAGTCTCGCCAAATACTCAAAACGCGGTGAACTCGCCAGGACCAGTGCGACCGCGGTAAACACTATTCCGAAAATAACCAGCGCGGAGCAAAGTGCTGAAAAATTCGCGTTGACCCGCAGCCGTTTCATCTCGGATAGTTTCCACAGAATCAGCAGGGGAAGAATTGCGCCAAGAAATTCGTACCACTCCCAGCGGCTGATCAGAAAGTAAGATCGCGATTCTAGGATCTCGCGATAAGCCCCGTGTGCCGGCTGAAGCTCAAAGTAGAACGGCAGTATGAAAGCCGCCGCAAGAGCAGGCACTGCGGACGATTGGCTGACTCGCGTCCGCGCGTGTCGAATGCACTCCAAAATAATGGCGAAAGCCATTCCATAAACGCTCATCTGGGGGTGAATGAGCGCCGTAGCTGCGAACCATCCAATGGCGCGCACGCGCTGTCCGGCTAACAAATAGGCGATTGCCAGAACGGTAGTCGGTGTGGAGAGCGACCGTGCCGTAAGGTAAGGATCTACCAAAATCAATGCCGTCCCGCATACCGGCACTGAAAGCACGCCGGCAAGCAGCGCCACCGCGCCCCACCTGGCCGTCTCGTTCGAAAAGCAGAGGCACGCTAATTGGCGCACAGCCAGCAACAGGAGGAATAGGCTGAACAAGTAAGTCAAGAAAATCGCCCAATCGATTGGCACCGAGAAAAGCGACGCCATGCCTCCAACTAAGTTCGGGAAAAGAGAAAGACTGGCGTGGTGAGAAAAGAATTGAGCGTTCACCGGGTACAAAGAAGGGTCCGCAACCTTCTTGATTGCGGGAACGTAGATTGCGCCGTCTTCAGTGCCGAGATGATACCCATGCACCACGAAAGCGGCAAGCGTTAACAGCGCGAGGCACGCGAGCTCTTTCGCTTTCGAAACCAGCGTCACCGGCGTACGCGATTCGCGACCTGGAGCGCTTCACGCGGCCCCAGGGTATTCGGCGAAAAGCGCCCGGAGCGGCCAGGTTCCGCTAGGCGGCGCGTGGTTGCGGCCCGCACTGTGGTTCTCAAAACGCCGAGCCCGTAATGGCAAGACCGCTTGAAATCAATTGAGGACGCCTCCGCGAAATACCGCGTGGGACATGAAATCTCGCCCACCCTCGCGCGCAGTAATATGCAATCGGCAAGCACCTGGTTATCGAAAACAAAGCCATCCGGATACGTTTCGAGCGGCAACCGTTCGAGAATTTCGCGGCTAAATGCGCGGAACCCTGTGTGATATTCCGAGAAATGCGCGCCTAAAAGCAAATTTTGAAACCACGTAAGTCCGCGATTGGCCAGAAATTTGTACAACGGCATTCCGCCGCGTAACGCGCCCCCCTGCAAAATTCGCGAGCCCAGCACCACGTCATACACGTCGTACGCGATCATACTGGCGATGGCCGTCACCAGTTTCGGAGTGTATTGATAATCTGGATGAACCATGACCACGATGTCCGCGCCGCGCGCCATGGCCTCGGCATAGCAAGTCTTCTGGTTTCCCCCATATCCCAAGTTGTGCCGATGCTCGAGCACCGTTAGACCCAGCTTTCGCGCCAGACTTGCCGTCCCGTCACAACTTCCGTCGTCTACAAGGATTCGTTCGTCAACAATATCGGGGAGCTCTGCAATTGTCTTTTCGAGAGTTTTTACAGCGTTATACGCTGGTAAAACAACCGCGATTCTTCTTCCATTAATCAACGAGCGTCTCCCGGTGCATCTGAATTACTACGTATCCTGCACGTGTAAGGTTACAGGATAACCCTAGGAATCAGTCTTGCAAGTGAAACACGCGCTTGATTGCATCGATCACCTGAACACCCTCGGGCTTTCCAGCTTGGCGGCGCAGCTCCGAGATCGGGCCGTGCGCGATCTTGTTCACAATCGATTGGGTCAACGCCTCGACGGCCTCGCGCTGCTCCGCCGTCAATACGCCCAGCTTGCGCGTCATGCGTGCCACTTCGGTGATGCGAATTTGCTCCAGTTGCTCTTGCAAACTGACGATGGTCGGCGCGACTTCCTGCACCTGAAGCCGCGACATCATTCGCTCCACTTCCTGAAGCACAATCTCTTCGGCCCGCTCCGCTTCCTTCATACGGGATTGCAGATTCGCGTTTACCACTCCTTGCAAGTCGTCAATGTCATAAAGAAACACGTTATCGACCTTGTCGACGGCGGGGTCGATGTTACGCGGGACGGCAATATCGATCAGGAACATGGGCCGATTTTTGCGAACGGCAATTGCGCGCTGCACCTCTTCTTTAGTGAGGATGTAATGTGGCGCCGCGCTTGATGCGATCAGAATGTCCACTTCCGGCAGCATCGCGGCGAAACGCGAATAGTCCACCGCCGTCCCTTGGAAAAGCGCCGCCATCTCAACGGCGCGCTCCCCCGTCCGATTGGTAACGAAGATGTGCGATGCACCCGAACGCCGCAGATGCCGCGCGGCGAGTTGCGACATCTTGCCGCTGCCCACAATCATTACCGTGCGCCCACTCAACGATCCGAAGATTTTTCGCGCCAGTTCCACCGCCGCGTAGCTTACCGATACCGCCATCTGTCCAATGCCGGTCTCTGAGCGCACGCGTTTGGCGACGCCAAAAGCCCGAGTGAGTACGCTTTCGAGCAACCCGTTCAACGCCCCAGCCGACTTCGACGCGGCATAGGCTGCCTTCATCTGTCCCAGAATCTGCGGTTCGCCGAGCACCATCGATTCCAGGCTCGATGCCACGCGGAAAAGATGGTGAATGGCGGCGCGACCCTCATACTGGTAAAGCTCGGGACCCAGACCTCGCGCCCCCGTCATCGCTGCCGACAAAGCCGGAAAAGGGTCGGCATCGTCTTGCGACGTGACACAAACTTCAACCCGGTTGCACGTCGAGAGAATCATGCCCTCGGCCATTCCGGGGCTCGCCAATAAAACTTCCAGTGCCCGCGGAATTGAAGATTCTCGAAACGCCAGCCGTT
The DNA here is from genome assembly GCA_025358575.1 of Terriglobia bacterium. Taxonomy (GTDB): domain Bacteria; phylum Acidobacteriota; class Terriglobia; order Bryobacterales; family Bryobacteraceae; genus JANYJA01. Next base: position 32,122 of record JANYJA010000018.1, on the reverse strand, counting down.
CGCGGACTTCCACCGGGGCGGTTTTGTGACTGACGCCCACGAGCCACAGTTTCATGCAGTCTGTCTCATCATTGGATGCTGAGGTTGGGCAGTCGCGAATGCGCCACCCACGTTATTACAGAGCAGCAAAGCGCCATGATTGCGAGTATTGCGGCCTTACGACCCCGCCAGCCAGCGCTCACCCGAAAGAATACAAGAGCGAGATAGATCCCCCAGGTGATAAAAGAGATTGCGATGCGCGGATCGCCGATCCAGTGCGTCCCGAACTCGACGAAAGCCCACCCGCTGCCCACAATGATGCCCAGCGTAATGAACGCGAAGCCAAGACCGAGCGACTTGGAAATCAGGTCGTCCAACGTGCCCAGAGGCGGCAGACGGTGATACCAGCCGCGCGGCTGTTTGCGTTTTAGCTCGCGCTCCTGGAAAAGATAGAGCACGGATGCTACGGCGGTGAACAGCAGCGTCGCATATCCCACAAGCACGCTTACGATATGCACGATGAGCCAGGTGTTGCGCAGCACCGGGCTGGACCACGCACCCACGGGGGTGCCCAGCGTGGCCACCAGAGTCATTACGAAAACCAGCGGAAAGATAAACACGCTCAGGCTTTCCGCGCGATATCGCCAGTGCACGAAAAGGAACAATATCGTCACGATAAACGCGCACAGCGACATGGTTTCAAAGATGGTGTCGGCGGGAAAATGGTGCGTCATCAACCCCTGTTCCACGATTGAAACCAGATGGAACAGCCCGCCGAGGGCGAAAGCCGCAATGGCTTTCTGAAACAGCCCTTCGCGCCGGCGGGTCACCAGAAATATGGCGTCAAGCAGGCCCAACGAATACAGGCCCGCCGCCACGCGCAGCCAGAGCACGCTTGTTTGCGACATGAATGATTTCAGGACCATTATACCGGCTTGACAGCGAAGTAAGTACTTACTTACAATTAATTTTCGATGCCCGGACGCCTCATGGTCAAACCCGCACATGCCCGAATGCCGGCCGACGAGCGGCGCGTGCAGTTGCTGGATGCAGCCGTGGATCTCTTCTCGCGCAAAGGGTTTGGGGGCACTACCACCAAGGAAATCGCCGCCGCCGCGGGGGTGAATGAAGCTGTGATCTTCCGCCACTTCGCAACCAAACAGCAGCTTTACACGGCCATTCTGGACCATCGCCTGCAAAAGGCAGGTAAAACCGAGTGGCTCTCCACGACCAAAGAGTGCATGGAGCGCGGCGACGACGAAGGCTTATTTCGCGCCATCGCCAAGATTATTATCCACGCTCACCGGACCGATCCGAAGTTTGAGAGGCTGATGCTCTATAGCGGGCTTGAGGGCCATGAGCTGGCCTCCATGCATCACCGCCAGATGTCTCTTCCCATTTTCGACATGCTGCGTCAGTACGTTCGCCGCCGACAGCGTGAAGGCGCGCTGCGTCAGTGCGACCCCGGCCTCATCATCGTCGCGATCGCTGGAATGGCCCAGCATTATGCCATGATGACCGAGATTTTCGGTCTGCGCGAGATCACGGCGTCGGACGAAGCGGTGGTGGAGACTTTTACTTGCATCGTATTGGACGGCGTGCGAATCAAATCTCGAAAAACCGGAACTGTTAAAAAAAAGGCTGCTAATAAGCGATGAAGTCTCTTGCGATCCCGTTATTCACGTTGGTGACATTCATTTCCTGCGGGTCGAAGCCCGACGCTTCGGTCAATGCCGATAGTCGGAAACAGGTCGTTGTTACCGTTGCGACCGCCCACGCCGGGCGTCGGCAGGTTCCCGCTTCTTTTGAGGAGACCGGTACCTTCGTGGCGGATGAAAGCTCCGACATCGCGCCGCCCGTCGCGGGACGCGTGATTTTCACCCCGGTAGATGTCGGTGCGTTCGTCCGGAAGGGTCAGGTCATCTGCGAGCTTGACCATCGCGATGCGCAGCTCAAATTACAGCAGGCCCGTGCACAGATCGAAGAAGCCAATGCGGCACTTCGTCAGAGCCAGTCCCGCATCGGCCTCTCGGGCGGCACTTTCGACCCCAATAAAGTGCCCGAAGCCGCCGCCGCGCGCGCTAATTATGAATCCGCACAAGCGCAGGCCAAACTGGCCGCCGCGGATTCGCGGCGTTATGCGAGCCTCACGGCGACCGGCGATGTCTCGCGAAGTGCCGCCGATCGTGCCAGCACCCAGCAGGAAACCGCTGAAGCTCAAGCCAACGCCGCTCGCCAGCAATATGAGGCGGCGCTTAACGGCGCGCGCCAAAGTTATCAGATAGTCGCGTCGTCGCAGGCGTCTCTGGCCGCCGTTCAAGCGCAACTCGCCCAAGCCGAGAAGGGTTTCGCCGACACCACCATCCGCGCTCCCTTCGATGGTTTCGTGACTGCCCGCCCTGTTGCCGCCGGCGAGTTTGTGGCTCTCACGTCCAAAATCGCAACCGTCGTCCGCATCGGCACCCTTAAGCTGCAATTACAAACTCCGGAACAACAAGCCGCTCGCGCGCGTTTGGGAATGCGCGTGCTCGCGCGCGTGGCTGCTTATCCCGGCCGTGACTTTGAGGGAAGAATCTCGGCCAGCAACATGTCGGTCGATCCGAATTCGCGCGCCTTCATTCTCGAAGCTAAATTCCCTAACCCCAACGCCGCGCTGCGGCCCGGCATGTTCGCCACCGCGCGCATCGTGCTTCCGGGCGGAGAGGATGCCGTGTTCGTCCCCCGGTCGGCGGTCATCCGCGACAAAACTACCGACTCCTATCAACTCTTCGTGGTCAAAGACGGCAAAGCTCGCTTGCGGGTGGTTCTGGTCGGTGACGTTGACGGCGATTCGATTCGCATTCGCTCCGGTCTGGACGGCAGTGAAACTGTCGCCACCAGCAACTTGACCGAGATCTACGATGGCGCCCCGGTAGGATCTCGTCATGCATAGTCTCGCGGCGCTCTGCGTTCGCCGTCCCGTCTTCGCGACGATGTTGATTCTCTCGCTCGTCGTCGTCGGCATCTTCTCTTACTTCAGCCTCGGTGTCGATCTCTTCCCGAAGGTTGATATTCCCACCGTCGCCATCACCATCCTGAATCCCGGCGCTTCCCCGGAAGAAGTCGAAACTGAGATCACGAAGAAGGTTGAAGATGCCGTAAACACCATCAGTCTGGTGGATGAAGTGCGCTCCACTTCTTCCGAAGGCCAAGCACTGGTCGTCGTCACATTTGAGCTCGCCAAGAATGGCGATGTCGCCGCGCAGGAAATCCAAAACAAAGTCAACGCGATCGTGAATAACCTTCCGCAGACCGCCAAGCAGCCAGTGGTCACGAAGTTCGATCCCGACGCCGCGCCTATTTTGCAGATCGCCGTTTCCGCTCCGCGTTCGTTGCGCGATATTACCTTGATTGCCGACAAGCAGATCAAGCAGAAGCTTGAAAATTCGAAGGGCGTCGGCGAGATCACGATCGTCGGCGGAGCTAAGCGCGAAATTCATATCTCCGTGGATCCGGATCGCTTGCGCGCCTACAACCTCACGGTCACGGATGTCTTCAATGCGCTCCGCACTCAAAATCTCGAACTGCCCGGCGGAAATCTGAACGCGGGCGCGAAAGAGTTCACGGTCCGCACCACGGGGCGTGTCGTCGATTCGGAACAGTTCAATCAAATCGCCATCGCCAATCGCGACGGCTACGTCGTCAAGGTTAGCGATATCGGTTCGGCTGAAGACAGCTATGAGGAGCCGCGAACATCCGCGCGTCTGGATGGGGTTCCCGCGGTCACTTTAATCGTGGCTAAGCAGTCCGGCGAAAACACCGTCGCCACTGCCGATGAAGTGAAATCGCGGCTAAAAGAGATTGCGAGGTCGCTGCCGCGCGATCTCAAAGCGGAAGTAATTTCGGATCAATCGGTTTTTATCAAAGCGGCGGTCGACTCCATCAAACGCCACTTGGTTGAAGGCAGTTTTTTCGCGTCGATCATCATTTTTCTGTTCCTGGCTAATATCCGCACCACCTTGATCGCCGCCATCGCGATTCCGACATCCATCATCTCCACGTTCGCGCTCATGGCCGCGATGGGCTTCACGTTAAATCAAATCACCATGCTGGCGCTCACGCTGATGGTCGGGATTGTCATTGACGACGCCATCATCGTGCTCGAAAATATTTACCGTTTCATCGAAGAGAAGGGGATGTCTCCGTATGAGGCGGCGATTGAAGGCACACGCGAGATCGGTCTTGCCGTCATGGCCACCACTCTCTCGCTTCTGGCGGTGTTCTTGCCCGTCGGATTCATGGGCGGTATCGTAGGCCGCTTTATGAGCTCGTTTGGGTTCACGTCCGGTTTCGCCATCGCCGTTTCCCTCCTGGTTTCATTCACGCTTACGCCCATGCTCTGTTCGCGATTCGTTAAGAAGCCCAAGGAACATGCGGGCGGGCGCACCTCCAAAGATTCGCGCGTGTTTCATTGGATCGATACGCGCTACACGGCCATGCTGAAGTGGTCCATGGCGCATCGGCGCATTGTAATTGCCATAAGCGCCCTGGTGATCCTTAGCATCGTGCCGTTGTTCATGCTGGTAGGCAAAAACTTCCTTCCGTCGGATGACCAGTCGCAGTACAACGTGCTGGTGCGTACTCCAGAAGGCAGTTCGCTAGCCGCCACCACCAACATCGCGGAGAATGTCGCCCAGGAAATTCGCCGCCTGCCCGGCGTAGCGCACACTCTGATGACCGATGGCGGCGGTGCCGATAAATCCGCCAACAACGCCTCGATCTACGTCAAACTCACCGAGCTGGGGGCGCGCGACCTTTCTCAGATCAATTTGATGCAGCGCACGCGCCAGTTGCTAAAGCGCTACCCCGCTGAAGTTCATACGAGCGTGGAACTGGTCAGCACCGTGGGCGGCAATCAGAGTAACGCCGATGTCCAGTACTTTGTGCAGGGCCCGGACCTTCAGAAGTTATCAGTTTATTCCGACGCCCTCCTCGCGAAAATGAAAACGATCCCGGAGCTGGCCGACGCCGATACCACGCTGCGCAATGGCAAGCCCGAAGTTCGTCTTGAAATCGACCGGCCCCGCGCCGCCGACCTGGGTGTCTCGGTGTCCGATATCGAACAGGCCCTGAATACCATGGTCGCCGGACAAGTGGCCTCCACATTTAACGCCGGTGAAGACCAATACGACGTGCGCGTTCGCGCGCTCGAAGAGTTTCGCGGCAGCGCGGAAGGCCTCGCCAAAATTACCGTTCCCTCGTCGAAGCGTGGTTCCGTGGGCCTCGATGAAGTAGTGCAGATCCGCCCTGGCACCGGCCCTTCAGCCGTCAATCGCATCAACCGCCAACGCCAGGTGACGCTCACAGGAAATATCTTGGCCGGCGGATCGCAGACTGCTGTGCTGAGTCTTTTGAACAAGGCCGCCGCTGACTTGAATCTCGACGCGGACTATCGCACCGGGCTCGCCGGGACGTCGAAAGAACTGGGCCGCGCAGGCTATTACTTCGTGCTTGCGTTCTCGCTGACGTTTATTTTTATGTACATCGTGCTTGCCGCGCAGTTCGAGTCGTTCATTCACCCAATCACGATTTTGCTCACTCTGCCGCTTGCAATCCCGTTCGGTATCCTGGCGCTTCTCATTGCGCATCAGACCGTGAACATCTTCTCCGGTCTCGGTTTGTTGCTGCTCTTTGGAATCGTAAAGAAAAATGCGATCCTGCAGATCGATCACACCAATGGCCTGCGCAAGGCGGGCTTGTCGCGGTACGACGCTATTATTCAAGCCAATCGCGACCGGTTGCGGCCCATTCTGATGACCACCATTGCGCTCGTTGCGGGAATGATTCCGCTCGTCGTTTCAAGCGGCACCGGCTCGGCCACGAATCGCTCCATCGGCGTGCTCGTCGTCGGCGGCCAATCGCTCTGTCTTATTTTGACGCTTCTGGCAGTGCCCGTGTTTTATTCGCTATTCGAAGATCTCCAGGAACATCCTTTTGGCAAGCGGCTGGTAAAGATGACATCGTCACTGCGCGATCGTCTTCCGCGCCGCAAGCGTGCCACGGTTGAGAGCGTCGCTTAATGGCGCATTGTCGATTTTTCGCAATCGTCCTCCTGGCCGTTGCTGGCATTGGCGCGCAGACGCTGCCTCCCGCGCGGTCGCTCGATGTGCAGCCTCGCGTCGGTGTCTTGGGCACAACCGCGATCACCTTGCCGGAAGTGATTCAGCGCGTTCTCGCCAACGATCGGGATATTGAAGTGTCGCGAATCGCCCGCGAGGAAGCCAACTTCAACATTCGATCGGCGCAGGGCTATTACGATCCGCGGTTAGGCCTCAACGCTTACAGAGTCAAGAGCGTGACGCCGATTTCGTCGCTCATTGGCGGCGGAGCCAACGGCAAGCTGACTCAGACTCAGATCTACGCCGACCCTCAATTGAGCGGAGTTTCACCGTGGCTCGGCGGATCGTACAAGCTCGACTTCGCGTCATCGCGGCAACGCAGCGATAGCACGTTCATTACTTTAAATCCGCAGTTTCCAACCGCGCTTTCGCTCAGCCTGACCCAACCGCTGTGGCGCGGTCTCCGGTTCGACGATAACCGCCATCGCCTTCAAGTCGCGCGCAAGAATCAGAGCTTGACGGAGGAACAGTTTCGCCAACGCGTGATTGAAGTCGCAACTCAAGCTGTCCAGGCCTATTGGGAACTCGATTACGCGTATCGCAGTCTTGAAGTTCAAATCGATGCCGTGCGCCTCGCTGAGAAACAGGACCAAAGCAACCGTCGGCAGGTGCAGCAAGGCTTGCTTGCGCCCGTTGACGTAATTGCCACCCAGACTCAGATCGCGAACTTCGAGCAAAACATTTTTATCGCGCAAGAAACACTCACGCGTAACGAGAACGCGCTGAAAGCTCTCATGCTGCCGAATCGCAGCGACATGATGTGGGGCGTCGCGCTGATTCCCGAAACTCCACCCAGCGCGCATATTTTGACGCCCCCGTTGGACGAAGCCGTCAAACGCGCCCTGAACACTCGGCCTGAATTGGCGGAAAGCAATTTTTCGATCGAGATCAACAGACTTGACACACGCTTAACTCGCGAGCTCGCCAAGCCGCAGATCGACGCGGTGGGCACATTTAGCCTCGCCGGTCTTGCCGGCAGGCCTTTGCCGCCCGGCCCGAATCCTTTTACCGCCAGCACCGACGCGCTTTTGCAGCGTCTCAATATTCTGTCGGGTTTGGCCGGACTTCCCCTCATTCCGCCCATCTCATTCGGCAGCGGCGGCGTGCCCCCTATCTTCGTCGGTGGCTATGGCCAATCGCTCGGCAATTTGACCGCGGGCAGTTTCCCAACCGCGCAGGTCGGCGTGCAGATGTCGTTGCCTCTACGCAACCGAACCGCGAATGCCCAGGCCGCAATTTCGGCGGCTGAAGGCCGGCGGTTGCGAACACTTCGCGAACAGACGGAAATGGCCATTCAAGCGGACGTTCGAAATTCGTTACAGGGTCTTGAATCCGCGCAATCGCGTCTTGATGCCGCGTCGCGCGCGCGCCAGTCGGCGAACGAGCAGTACCAAAGTGAGCAGCGCCAGTTCCAGGCGGGCACTACCACGGTATTTCTAGTGCTCCAACGCCAGACCGACCTGATCGCAGCCCGTACCCGCGAGGTTCGTGCGCAAGCGGATTTGGGCCGAGCCGCCGCCGATCTTGATCGCGCCACCGCTCAAACCATCCAGACTCAAAATATCAATATCGCGACCAAGTAGACTGGCATCATGAGATTCTTTGCGGCTTTAAGCCTTCTTTGTTTTTTTACGCTGGGCCTCGCGGTGGCCCAGGCTCCAGGAGATTACGACGGTCAATGGACCAGCGATCAGAGCGGCGATTCGGGAAAGTTTCATTGCAGCTTGAAAAAGGCCGGCGACAGTTGGGATTCCTCCGCCTATTTCGTCTACCAAGGCGAGAAAATTATCGGCACCGCTAAATCCACAAAAGTGGACGGTTCGAAACTGGAGATGGTTTTCGAATATGAGATCGGGGGAATGACTCTTCACTCGGTCATGACCGGTGAATGGACCGGCAATACTCTAGAGGGTAAGTATGCTTCCAAGTCATCGGACGAGACCTCGGTCGACACCGGAACGTGGAAAGTGACCCGCCCCGAGTAGCGCCGAAATTCTTTACGGTTTGATCTCGACCACTACGGCATCGAACGGATTGTCGCTGACGTTTTCCTCGGTGTGCCGCGTGCCCGCCGCCATCTTGACGTCGCCCGCGGCAGCTTGTGCAGTGTCCGCGTGGCCGCCGGGTGTTGTCACTCGCATCTGCTGGCCGTGCACATAGACCACCACTCGCGGCAGCGCGTGCTCATGAAGCACTCCCTTTTCGTGCGGCCCATAATGGACGCGCAGCACGCGCACCTGGTTATTGTCGAGTTCCACTTTATAGTGGTCGGGGTCCACCTTCACCGGGTCTAACGGATTTTGAGGCATCCCAGCCTCCCCTTCGCGCCCGGCGTGTTTGAGCTCTAGTTCCACGATACGGAAAGGCTCCAAACCCACATTCTCGCTGGTGTGCATGCCGCCCGCCGGATCCCAGCGCATCTCGCCGGCCTTCCAGGAAATGTGCCTCACCGCGCCCGCCGGGTCCACCAGATCCATTTGGCCGGCATCCAGATAAATCATCACGCGATTCGATTTGTGCTGGTGCAGCGCACTCTTATGGTGGGGCGCGTCGGTTACCGTCAAAACACGAATGTCGGGCGTGTCGTACTTCACGCCATCCGTTTGCGCCTTTAGTGAGAGCAGCGGGATCAAAATCAACAGGAAACGCATTTCCCTATCATAGAAGCATGCGCGCGTTGTATTGCCTGATCCCAATTTCGCTCTTCGCGGCCGCCGGCGCTTACGAAACTTCACTTGAGCAGTGGCGGCAGAGATATGAAGCCTCACTCCGCGCTGAGGATGGCTGGCTTTCGGTGGCCGCACTCGGATGGCTGCACGAAGGCGACAATCGAATTGGCTCGGACTCGGAAAGCGCGGTCGTGCTTCCGCCATCGGCGCCGAAAAATGCAGGCATCGTCTCGCTGCATGAAGGCCAAGCCTCATTTACCGCCGCTGCTGGCGTCAAAATCCTGATTAACGGCGGGCTTGCCTCTCACGCTAACCTCGCGCCCGATACCGCACCCGTGCCGGACCGTATTCAGATTGGTGATCTCCACGCGATGCTCATCCAACGCGGCGCACGCTACGGTTTGCGGGTTCGTGATCCGCACGCTCTCACGCGCGTCCATTTTACCGGACTTCACTGGTTTCCGCCCAACGAGCAATACCGAGTAAAAGCTCGTTTCGTCGTCTACGATCCCCCCAGAAAAATTCCTATCACCAACGTTTTGGGCGATACCGAAAACCAAGAGTGTCCCGGTTACGCCGAGTTCCAGCTTCATGGACGAATCTATCGATTGGAGCCCGTGATGGAGAGTCCCACCGAGCTATTTTTCATGTTTCGCGATGAAACTTCACGCACCGAGACCTATGCTTCGGGGCGCTTTTTGACTACGCCTCTGGCCCAAAACGGCGAGCTTGTCATTGACTTCAACCACGCACGCAATCCGCCCTGCGCGTTCACGCAGTTTGCGACCTGTCCGATACCGCCGAAGCAAAATCGAATGTTATCGCGCGTCGAAGCGGGCGAGAAGCGGTACGGCCGCCACTGACTCGCTCTTAATTGGTGTCAAGGCGTCAGGCACCGATATTGTCGGAGACTTGGCGGACGAATTTCCCGCGGTATCCGCCGCGGCCACGGAATAGTAATAGGTGCGCTGCGTTGTCACGGTGGCGTCGGTGAACAGCAGCGTCTTCACAAAACCGATCTGCGACAAACTGGAAGCCGTCGATCCCCGATAAAGGCTGTAACCGGCGACCGCGACGTCGTCGCTTGACGCCAGCCACGTTAGCGCTATCGTGGTGCTCGAGACCGACGTGCCCGCCAACCCCGTCGGCACCGAAGGCGGAGTGGTGTCTGAAGGTGCCTTGGCGCTAGCCACCTGCGATTGCGGCGATACGTTTCCCCCGGCGTCATACGCCACTAGCGCATATGAATATGTCGTGCCCGGAACGCACTTTGAATCGGTGTAGGAATTCGTGGCTGCCGTGCTGATTTGGCTTAATGCGGTCGGAGACGTACCCCGATACACCTTGTATCCAATCACTGCCACGTTATCGGTCGAGGGTGTCCATGAGAGCTTGATTTGTCCTGGGACCCCGGGAGTCAAACTTGGAGTTCCGGGAGTCGACGGAGGGATATTGTCGACCGTCTTAGCCGTAAGAGCAGCGGATAGCGGCGACGCATTCCCCGCCACGTCATACGCCAAAACCGTGTACAGCGCCGAATAGCCCGACGGCAGACCTAGGTCGTTGTAGTAGAGGCTGCACGTCGTTCCCAGCAGAATCCCATTGCGATAGACCCGGTATCCGCCGACACCCACATTGTCGGACGAAGCGGCCCACGCGAGATTGATCTGTGAAGGAGTGGCGACGAACGATAGCCCCGTCGGGACGCTCGGAGGAATTTTGTCGGGCAGGCTTAAAAACATGTTCTCGTAGGCCAAGGCCGTCGACGTGAACATTCCCGTGTTGATGGCGGCGCTCGATTGCGCGTTGGCCGCGCTCAGAATTTGATATGTGGAGTAATTGGCGTACGTGTTGTAGTCCAGGTAGGCATGGAAATAGGTCGTGTTGTACGGCGCAACGAACGCGAGCTGCTGATAATTCGCGAAATTCGCGATCATCTGCAGGAAGCTTGCATCGAGCGGTGCCCAAAAGCTAAATGGGTCGCGCGCGTGAATTTGGTCTGACGTGTAGAGGCCTTGCTCGCTGTCACGCATCTTATACATCCAGTTCTCCGACATGGAAACCTGCTTGCCTGCCGCATGCGCCATGGTCGCAATCGTCAGCGCATTCTGCAGCGCGGTTCCATTAAGCTGATACACATGCATGTCGATGTACTGCACGGCCGTACTCGCATAGTTCTGAATAAATGTTTGAAATGAATTGAGCCAGGTCCCCACGCCCGCCCCCACGCGAACGCCTTGAACACCGGTCGCCTGAATGGCCGCCAGAATCTGATTCAGCATGTCGAGACTTCCGCTCGCCGTGCCTGGCTCGCTCTTCAGGCTGTAGGTGGCTTCGGTGTCCGGCTCGGTAATTACGGAAAGATAATCCGGCTTGATCTGCTGCGCAATCAGTGCCGCTTGTTGCGCCCTGCCCGCTTCGTACTGGGACCAACTCAGGCTGTTATAGAACGCCGAGCAGTTTATCCCCGAGCCGCCGGCGGAAAAAACGATTTGGTCTTCGACGAGAAGCTTCAGACCCCGCGCGCGAATGTCCGAAGCTAGCTGCAAATAAAAGTTCAAGTAGTTCTGATAGCTGGTGGAATAGGCGGGATCAAGCAGCGGAAAATCGATGTGAACCGTAACGGCCGTCACCCCTAAAGTCTGCAGAGACTGCAGCTCATTCAAGACGCCTGTGTAGTATTGCGAGCCCAGCAACGCGGGACCCGCGGCCGAAGCCGCCGATCGCAATTGAGCGCTGTTCAGAACGGGATACTTGGAGCCGTTCCACCCTGAATTAATCGTGGTGTTAAACGTCGCGATATGGCCGCTCAACTGGGTATACAAATCTTGAAAAGCCGACGGAACGGGCGGCGGGGTTTGAGCTGAAACCTGAATTGCAGACATCGACACCGCGAGGCCTGCAAGCAAAAGAAGACGCATTTGTAAGGCGGGTAGTTTCCGGGCTTTGGAGGAGTACCTGTGGAAGTAAATCAAACACTAATGAATCGGCAAAGTTTCTATTAAAAAATATATCTCTCGGGATAGGCAGACCAATTTTGATCGCCGAGATGGTCCTGAAACACACCTCTTGCGATCCGGACAAAATGACGAACGCGGCTAACCCGATGCCGTCAAAGCCTCCCCCGCTTACCGCTAGAATAGTTTATTAACCCATGCCCGCTCTCGATCGCATCACCCGCAACCCCGAAGTCATGGGCGGCAAACCCTGTCTGCGCGGAATGCGTGTCACCGTCGGCATGGTAGTTGGCCTCGTCGCCTCCGGCCATTCGCGCGCCGAAATCCTCGCCGCCTACCCATATCTGCAAGATGAAGATATCAATCAATCCCTCGCCTACGCTGCGTGGCGGGTGGAAGAGATCGAAGTTCCCATCCCCGCTGCGTGAAGTTCCTAATTGACATGAACTTGAGCCCCTCGTGGGCTGAATTCTTTGTCAATCATGGCTTCGAGGCAATTCACTGGTCCGCAATTGGCGAGATTTCCGCGCGCGATTCTGAAATCTTAGATTACGCCGCGGCGAACAGCTTCATTGTGTTTACTCACGATCTCGATTTCGGCACACTGCTAGCAATCGGCAAGAGCAGTGGCCCCAGTGTTATTCAACTACGATCTCAGGAAGTCCTCCCAAGCGTGATCGGCGAATTAGTTCTGCGCGCTGTCAACTCGGCTGCCTCTCATTTGGAAATGGGTGCGCTTGTGACAATCGATCCCAGCCGCCAGCGCGTTCGGCTCTTCCCCATCTAAACCCGCTAGTCGCGCAAGGAAACTGGCTTTCAGCCAAAATGCAAGCAAAAACAGGAAAGGCGCTCTTTCAGAACGCCATATGGATTGGGTCGGGCCATTTACGATCAACCGATTATGGGATTGTTACCGGGAGGCCAGTGAACCGGACTAGTGCTCGAAGAGCCTTGAATTCCATCAAGTCTCCGCCATATGGTAAAGGCGTCGTTCCTCGCACCAGTGGGGGCTGCTGCGCGCTGCTCGGCTTCGTGCCCTGTACCTCGACGTTTTGACGAAGATGGGTGGCCATTAGCAAGAGCAAATGAATTTCGCGTCCCACCGGCGTACCGTAATATTGCTTATATATGCCCTCATTAGTATTTGAAATGACTCAGGAAACTGACGGCGGCTTCTGTGCCGAGTGCCTCACCGAGGACATCTTCACGCAGGCCAATACTTGGAACGAGCTCCGAAAAAACGTAATCGAGGCGACGACCGCATTCTTTTTCAACCGGCCGACGCCGGAGCATATGCGTCTTCACCTCATGCGCGACGAAGTCGTGTCGTCTGCATAGAATTCCCAGGCAATTCTGGCGCTTGAGATGCAACGAAAATCGAAAGCCTGCTGAAACACTTTTTTCATCAGCTCACTGCGGTGATAGATTTTTGGGTCAGACCAAGACGCCATGCCTTTTGGAACAACCGTCATGCGAAAACGCTTCGAGTATTCCGGTTCGCTTAAAACTGGATTGCTTGTCTTGTTTGAGAGTTCTGCCACGAAGATTAAGCCGGAAATGATTCAGATCATACGGGACGAGATCACTACCAGAAGCCCGGTGTTGATGGGCGCGAGCAGGAAGCCGTTAGTTAAGGGATCTGTGGGCGAGACACTTTGGCTTAAACATAAGATTTCGCCACAGGTTATGAGTTATGTTTTGCCGCTCCTGATCGAAGAAGGATTTTGCAGCGCCAGCTCTGACAAACCTTTCGTGATCCACTCGAAATAATGACGACCCAGCACCTTGTCCTAGACCGCAGCGCCTCGGTGGCATTCACGCTCAGTCGTCCAACGATTGCAATTCAAGCCAGCCGGCGGCGTTGTCGCGAGATAGACAACCACGCTCAAGCCAAAAATTTCTGGCCGCAAATCTAACCTGACGTCCCTCACTGCTCCCTTAACAACATCGCCGGATCTACCCGCAGCGCCCTCCGCACCGGCCCCGCTACCGACAGCGCGCCCGTAATCACCATCGTCAGCGCCACCGCCCCCAGCACAACCGGGTCCAGCGCGGAAGCCTGATACACAATTGCCGACAACAACTGGCTTGCCGCCGCCCCCAGCACCATCCCCACCACCGCGCCCGACCCCAGCAGGACCAGCATCCGGCCCAGCGACGCCGCGACAATCTCCTTTGCCTCCGCCCCCAGCGCCACTCGAATACTCAGCTCGCGCATCCGTTTGCTCACCGTATACGACGCTAGCCCGAACGTGCCCGCAATCGAAAGCAGCAGCCCAAACGCGCCAAACATCCCGAGAGCGACCGTCGCCACCCGCGAGGGAAAGAAGTTCATCGCAAGCTGGTGGTTCCAGGTGCTCGAATCCCGAATAGGAACGCTCCGGTCCAGATCGCGAACCACTCCGCGAATCTCGGCTGCCATCTCATCCGCGCTGCCCCTAGCTCGGACCACAAGCGCCGTAGTGGGGGTAGGGTGCTGCAAAATCGGATAAAACGCCGCGCCGTGCTGATCCTCGCTGACCGAAAGGTATCTTCCATCGGCCACCATGCCCACGATCTCGATCGCCTGGCCCAAGTGATTCTTGAATTGGCGGCCCACAGCGTGTTCGGAATGGAAGAGATGCCGGACAAACTCCCGATTAACCACGGCTACGGCGGGCGTCGTGGCGGTGTCGCTAAACCTGATATCGCGCCCCTCTATCAGCGGCGTTCCCGCGGCTCTGAAGTAACCCGGTGACACGTCGAAGAGGAAGGCCGTCAGCGCCTTGTTGGAAGGTTTGAACTCGATCGTCTGTTGCGTGAAGACAGCGGTCGTCGAGACGTCGCCGAAGGGCGGAGTATTCGCATAGCCTGCCGCTTCCACGCTCGCCAGTTGCGACACCCGTTCCAGCAACCGGCGTTGGAACTGCTCCCCCGTCTGAGCCGAATAGCCCGCTTGACTCAGGTCGAACTTCGTCACCACAACATTCCGCGGCTGGATGCCAAGGTCCATGGTCATCGTTTTTCCCAGGCCGCGGAGCGACACCAACGCGGCGGTGATGGTTACGCAGCAAAGCGCGATCTGCCCCGCCAGCAGGATGTCGCGAAGCGCCCACCGGCGCCCGGCTGAAGTCTGGATTCCACCGCTCTTAATCGCGTCATTGGGATCGGTCTTGAAGATCTGGCCCAGCGGCATCACTCCGAACAATAAGCCGGCGAGCACCGAAATCAGTAAAGCTATGAGAATTAGCGATGGGTCCGGCAGCACGGCAAACTTGATTGGGTAATCGCTCGGAAAATTCCAGGAAGCGAGGCCAGTTAGCGCGATCCAAGCCAAACCGCAGGCGCAGATGCCCCCCAGAATCGAAATCAAAAACGCCTCCACTAGCACCTGACGCACAACCCGCCAGCGGCTCGATCCGATGGCTAGGCGAATGGCAATCTCGCGCGTGCAATCCGCGGTGCGCGCTGCGAAAAGGCTGCCGAGGTTCACGCACGCGGCCAGCAGCACGATCCCCGCTAGCCCCATCACACCAGCCAGAAAGGCGCGCGCCGGGCCGCCCAGATAACCGCCCACCAGACCAGGACGAACCAGAGTGAATGACAGCCCCTCTTCCTCCGACGGATATTGCTTCCGCACACGGGCCGCAATCAAATTCAGTTCGGCCTCGGCCTGTGGCACCGTAACCCCGTCTTTCAGGCGCACCACGGAAAACAGGTTCTTGTCATGCCGCTGCTCCGACCAGTTGGCTGTGTCCGCAAAAGTTTGATTCGCCAAGGGAACGAAAATTGAGGGCTGCAGAAATTCTTCAATCCCGTGGAACCCTTCCTGGGTAACGCCCACGATCGTGCACGGATGCTTGTCGATACGCACCGTCTTTCCAACGATGTTGCGATCCCCGCCAAAAAGACTGTTCCAGGCCGTCCAGGAAAGCACCACGGCATCCGACGCTCCGGGATGATCGTCATCGGCGCGTTGGAGAAGCCGCCCCAGAAATGGCTTGATGGCGACCACTTCGAAGTATTGTCCGCTCACCGCGTATCCCCAAACCGGCCGCGTGACTCCGTCGGCTTCCAGCCCGAAATTCCCAATGGTATCGGCGGCAACCGCGGAAAACACGGTGTTGTTGTCGCGCACATCGCGCACTTCCGGATAAGCAAATACCGGGTAGGCGCGACTGGAGGGCGAAAGCGTCATCACCCGCTCGGGGTGAGGCACGTCCAGTGGCCGCAGAATCAACGCCTGCAGCACCCCGAACACGATGACGTTCGCGGCAATCCCCAGCGCCAGGGTAACCACGGCCGTGACGGCAAAGCCGGGAGAACGGCGTATCTGGCGAATGGCGAAGACCACATCCTGCCAGATACCCGGCATCCACGCCCACCGCCGCTCGTCCCGGCACATTTCTTTCACTTGCTCACTGCCGCCGAATTCGCGGTTCGCCATCCGCACAGCCTCCTCGCGGGAGTGTCCGCGGCGCTCATGCTCTGCCGTCAGCGCCTCCAGGTGATGGGCAATTTCACGCTTCAAGGCGGCTTCCATTCCGTTCCAGGGGAGACGCATAATCCTCCTAGCTAAGACTCAAGCACCAGCGCCACCGCGCCCGCATAGCGCTGCCACTGCGCCTTTTCTTCCTGCAAACTTTTCCGGCCGGCCGCCGTCAGCGAGTAGTATTTCGCCATGGGCCCGCTGCCCGACTCCTGCCACTCGGACTTCAGCAGCCCCTTCCGTTCCAATCGATGCAATGCCGGATATAAAGATCCCTGCTGCACCTGCAATATCTCTTTCGAGGTCAGAAGGATTCGTTGCGCGATCCCATACCCGTGGATCGCCTCGGGTGCGATGGTTTTTAGAATCAGCAGATCCAGCGTGCCTTGGATGAGATCGGTCTTCTTGTCAGGCATACGCCACTAGTATGACACGCTAGGTAGGTAGAGTGTCAAGGTACCAGGCGCTGGTATTTAATCACCAAACGCCAAATTTTATTTTCCCCACATTTTAAACCACTTACTCCGCCCGCAACCCCTCCACCTCATTTCCGCCCCTCTAACATCGAATCGAGGAAACGTTCTCATGGCCACACAGGCACAGATCGACGCGAACCGCGCCAACGCGCAGCACTCTACCGGCCCCGTCACCCCCGAGGGCAAACTTGCTTCATCCCAAAACGCCACCCGTCACGGTGCCTACTCCACCCAGACTCTCATCCCCGGCGAGGACCCCGCCGAGCGCGCCGCCCTTCTCACCGAATATCAGAAGGCCTGCAAGCCCGTCGGTCCCCTCGAATCGCATGCCGTCGATACTTTGACCGACTGCAAGTGGAAACTTCGCCGCCTCACGCGCATCGAAGACGCCACCTACAGCCTCTACACCATCACCCTCGCCGAAGAGTTGGCGGCGCTCCCCGACGACCCCAACATCCACCTCGCCTACATGCTCCAATACGATGCCATTAACAGCAAGATGCTCAAACGTATCCCGCAGCAGGAGGCCCGCCTGCATCGCCTCTATGCCCAATCCATGAAGGAGCTCCGCGCCCTGCAAGCCGCCCGCCATGCCGAGTCTAAAGACGCGACATCTGTAGTGACGAATCAAACCCAATCCGATTCCGAGACCGAGCCTTTGCACCCTTGCGACCCCCCTCTTGCGGCTGATCCCAACCCTCCCCGCCAAGCCGAGGGTCCCCGTATTGAGCCTGGCGAAATCCAGTAAATCCGCTGCGGCTTACAATAGTTTCTTAGTCCAACGTGACCGGTAAACCCGCGCTTATCCTTCTGCTACTCACCACCATCGCGACCGCCCACGTTGGCAGCCCCGATGTTTTTCTCGAAGGCACCGCCGGCCCCTATCCGCTTCTCGTCACGCTTCGCCCGCCAGTCGTCATCCCCGGCGTAGCCGAAGTCGAAATCCGCACTTCGGCCGCCGATGTTCGCGAAATCCGCGTCGTCCCCGTCCCACTCACGGGCCTCGCGAAAAAATATCCGCCCACGCCCGATCTTCTGCAGCGTTCCAAAGCCGATCCGCGGTTCTATACCGGCTCCGTCTGGCTCATGACTTTCGGTTCCTGGCAAGTGCGCGCGCAAGTCGAGGGAGCGCGCGGTCCTGGAACACTGTCCGTCCCCATCCCCGCCATCGCTTCGCAAACTCGCCCCATGCAAACGCCGATGGCTATTTTGTTATTCGGGATGATGGCGTTTTTAGTCGTCGGCCTGGTTAGCATCATTGGCGCCAGCGTGCGTGAAGCGCCCCTCGATGCCGGCCTCGCACCGACAGGCAGCCGTCGTCGCCGCGCCAATATCGTCATGGCCCTCGCCGCTGTCCTCTGCATCCTCGCGCTCTGTGCCGGCCAGCATTGGTGGGGTTCCCAAGATAGCGACTATCGCGACAATCTCTATAAACCGCTCGGCCTCGCCGCTCACTTAACCAACGGTAATCGTCTCGACCTGCATCTGCGCGACCAAGGCTGGGAAGGCTTTCGCAAACTCGACGATCTGGTCCCCGATCACAACCATCTGATGCATCTGTTTCTCGTCCGCACTCCCGCGATGGATCGCCTCTGGCACCTGCATCCGGATGAAGTGCAGCCCGGCGAGTTCTCCCTCGCGCTGCCCAACGTCGACCCCGGACATTACAAGATCTTCGCCGATGTCGTGCACGATACCGGCTTCGCCGAAACCGCCGTAACCGAAATCGATTTGCCCGCCATTCAAGGCCGCGCCCTCGATGGAGACGATTCCGTCGGCACCGCCGCCGCCCTCTATCAAGCCGATATCTCGCGCACCGCCGCGCCGCTTTCGGATGGCTTCCGCATGGTGTGGATGCGCGACTCGCAGCCCCTGCAATCGCGCCGCCTCTATCGTTTCCTATTTCGCGTGGAAGACAGGGCGGGGAATCTCGCGCCCGATATGCAGCTATACATGGGAATGCCCGGCCACGCCGAGTTCGTGCGCGCCGATGGTAACGTGTTCGCCCACGTGCATCCATCCGGATCTGTCTCCATGGCCGCGCTCATGATGGCCGACGGCGCCATGCAAAGCATGAACACGCCCTCCACGCCCCCCTCCACCGTTTCCTTCCCTTACGGTTTTCCCGGACCTGGAATCTATCGCATCTTCGTGCAGATCAAGCGCAACGAACACGTGGATACGGGCGTCTTCGACGCTGCGGTAAATTGAAAGAGCCAACATGTTCTCATGGATCTGTCCGAGGTGCGGCCGCGAAAATCGGCCCTCTGTAACTGAATGTCCCGATTGCGCGGAGCGCGACAAGATCGCCGCTGCCAACGTTCCCCCCATCGCCGCGCCGCTCCAGCAAGCGCCGCCGCCCGCGTATGTTCCGCCGCCCCCCGCCTACATCCCGCCTCCGCCCGCGCCCGTGTATGCCGCCGCGCCCCCGCCGCCCCCGCAGCACTATCATGCCCCCGCTCCCGCCCAGCGCCCGCCCTTGCCGACCTGGCTCATGGGTATCCTGTTCGCCCTCGCTTTTCTGGGCTTGGGTCTTGGAATTTACTATGGTCTTCAGCGCTATGGCAACAACAAGATCGCCGACAGCGTGGCTCCCACCGCCACCGCGCGCGCCAAAGGCACCAATCCGCTGCAGAAATATATAGAAGTGGTGGGCATCCGCATAATTCCCGATTCCCGCAAGAAACCGCAAGCCCGCTTTGTCGTCGTTAACCACGGCAACGCTGAACTTGCGGATCTCGCCGGCAACGTAACTTTGTGGGCCAGCACCGCTCGATCGGAAGAGGATTCCGTCGGCACCTTTGCTTTTAAGCTGCCGTCGCTAGGGGCTAACGAGTCCCGCGAAATGACCGCGCCCCTTACCACCAAATTGAAGATCTACGAGTTGCCCGATTGGCAAAACGCCACCGCCGACGTGCAGATTACCTCGCCGTAGCCGTAAATCGATTCGGAATTAGGTCCGCCATTACGCCGAGAGTGTATTCCTTGATCTCCGGCGGAGCCGAAGTCAGGGCCCACGCTACCGTCTTGATCAGCGTTATCGGAGCGCCCACGTTGATGCAGCGCGCTTCGGGAATCGCCATCTTGTTCGCCGGTGAGTGGAAATCGGCTTCGGAAATTTTCTGGAAGATATAACGCGCCGCTTCTTTCGGTCCCACCAGACCCGCGTCTACGGCTTCCATCTTGGCTACCACGTCGAGGAAGAATTCCTTGTACCCGTGGTGATGCGCGTAGAACACTCCCATCGGTTCTTCCGCGTCCGGAAGCACCGAAACGTCATGCGTGTTTTTGAACTTTCGATAGGAGGCCGTCAGCCGCAAATCGCCCAGCCCAACGCCCAGCGCCCACACGCGAAACCATGCGTTCCAGAGATCGAAGTCGCGGAATGAGATGAAGGCGCAGTTCACCATCATGTCGTTGAAATCGATGTTGGTCTGCGAAAGTCGCTCCAGATATTCGAATCGTTCCTTCGAAAAATCGTCGTCCTTGATCGCCTTGAGCAGAAGCCCCGCCGCCGCGTTCGTGAATTCGCAGGCGTTCGCCAGCCCGCGCGAGAACAGCGCGTCGATAAACCCTGAAGCATGCGCCGAAAGGCACCAGCGGTCGCCCACCACCTGCGTCGATGAGAACTGCAGCCGATCCGTCGATACCCAGTCTCGCGTGGTCTTCGCCTTCGCAAACTGCGGCGCCATCGCCGGGAACTTCTTCAGAAATTCGTCGAACTCCTGCTGCGGCGTGATGTCGGTTGGCTTCGGCCACCGTCGTGTGTCCAGCGTCAAACCAATGCTGCATTGCGGATTGCTCGACCCTTCCCGATTGTTGAACGGAATAATCCAGAGCCAGCCGCCGTCGAAAATGTGATGGCAAGTGCCGCTGTACCACGGCTCCTTCATATCCTTGAAGGTCCCCTTGGGCACGCAGTCGTCGTAAGGCGTGATGTTCACCATGTGCGTGAAAAGGCAGCGCGAGTGATGTTTCAGCCGCGTCGGCGTTTCGCGAACTCCATATTTGTTCGCCAGCACCGAACGGTAGCCCGATCCGTCCACCACGTACCTCGCCCGAAACTCTTCGCCGCTCGTGGTCGAGATCGTCGCTTCCTTGTCGTTGATATCCACTTCAGCGATGCGCGTGTTGTACTTCACCGTCGCCCCGTGACCCACCGCCGAGTAAGTCAGAAATGAATCGATATCCTGCCGGTATAGATGCGCCTCGTACCCTTCGCGAAATGGCGGAATCACAAGCTGCGTGGATTCTTTTGGAATCTGCTTTTCACCCGGCCGATGATAGATGAAACCGAAGTTTCGCTTCTCACCGCAGGCCGTGGTGACGTGATCGTGAATTTCCTGCCCGGAACTGAATTTTTCGCTGATCTCCGGCACGTTAAACCGCTCGCCCATAATTTTGAGCATCCGGAACACGTGGCGCACGGTCGATTCGCCGACGGCGAATCGCGGGTGCATCCCGGATTCAATCATGAGAACCTTGGCGCCGTTGGCAGCGAGGATCGTTCCTAACAATCCTCCTTCAAATCCGGCACCGATAATGGCGACATCAAACTGCTCGTTAGAGTGTTGGCTCATCGTAGATCATGAGATGGCCCCGCCAACCCCGGGATCTACCAATTTACGCTTCTAAAGAAGACCGTTTTAGCGCTACTTCAATAATCCGAACACCGTTACACTATTGGTCGTTCCCACGAACACTTTGCCGTTCGCGATGGTCGGTGTAATGAATTTGTTGCCGGCGCCGAACTGGTCGCGCCCGCCCGAAGCCTGGTTGCTGTTATAAAGCTCAGTCACCAAATCATTCGCATCATAGGCATGAAGAATCGCCGGATTGGTGTTTTCCACGGCCCACAAGATTGCGTTCGTGGTCCCGTTCGCCGAGATCGAAGGCGTCGCGCCGGGATACGCCAGTGCCGTCGGCGACGATGAGGTCGGCGTCGTCGACAGCAGCGCCGAGGTTACTTTATAAGCGCGAATCACATCGCCCACCGCGCAAATGTAGACGTAACCGTTGAACCACGCCGGCATTGCGTACTCCTGGCCGTTAAGGGCCAGCGGTAGTTCCTGATAAATATTGGAATTGCTGGAAGCGTTGAATTTTCCCATGTTGTCGCGATCCACCACGTAGATGTTGCGGTCCTTGCCCGCGCCCACTCCCAAGTGACGAACCTTGCCGCTGGCGTCGGTCAGGTCCGGCAGCAGCAGAATCCCGCCCGAACCCAGATCCTCATCCACGTTGGATTCCGCAACCGTGTTATACATCGTCCAATAATCGGCGGCTGTAAGTTTGCCCGCGCTAGGGGTCAATTTCACGAAAGCGTTTCCGTAGTCCCCTCGGCTCGGAAAACCTTGCGTGTTGAGCGCAGTATCGAAGGTCCCGTTGGCGATCTGAAAATATAGATTCCCCGAGGCATCCGCCGCCGGACCCGCGCCGCTCGCCCAAACCGCAGCCTCGTTTCCGTTTGGAGCGAAGTTGAACACGGCGGTTTGCGCCAGCGTCGTTTCGTTATATCCCATCGTCCAACCCGTGTAAGGCCGAATATCGCAGTGCGATGACCAACTCGTGTACACCACGCCGTTCAACAAAAGCAAACCCGGCCGATTCTTGTACTGCCCCGGGTCGAAGATAACATTCCCGTTGCTGCTGTTGTCTCCCGTTCCCGGGTATGTCGCGGCGATATCCACCGGGCCTCCGAACTGTTCGGCGCCGGTTGTGAGGTCGAGCGCATGAAGCCTTTGGAAATAGTGATTCGACGAGTCCTTGCTCATCGCCACGATGTAAATAGTGCCGTGCGGGCCCGATTTGCGATCGATCACCGGTGTTCCCGTCACCCCAATTTCCGGCGTGACCTGTCCGCACCCATGATCGCCAGAAGTTGTCTCGCCCGTCTTCAACATCGAGACATGCCAGTATTGCTGACCCGTGGCGGCATCGAATGCGTAGACGCTGTCATGCTCCGTCGCCGTATAGACCACTGTGCGAAGCCTCTTACCGCCCATTGCGATCGGGTACACCACCAACGGCTGCGCATCCACCTTTCCATCCACAGGCAGGTTCAGCAATTTTCCAAACGTCGCCGAGTTGACGTTTGCCGGTGTCAGCACCTTCTCGTTGAGGTTTTGTCCTGTCCTGAGGTTATCGTTGTGATAAGTTAGGACGCTTCCTTGACCGAAACTGCAGCATGGAAGTGTCCCCAAAATGATGGCGGCGATGTGTATGCGCATAAATCTTCCTTAGGAAATCCGGAAGACTTTAAGAGCAGTTTGCGCGCCACTCAGTCGAGCGGTTTTATGCGAATATTTTTGTAGTACACCGTGCTGCCGGCATCATGACCTTGCAGCGCAATCGTTCCCGGTCCGATGCGGCGCCCCACGAAATCCTTCGTGCCGTTCCAGTCGGCCGGCTGCGTCCATTGCGACACCACTTTGCCATTAACTTTGATCTTGATCGTGTCACCCTTGGCAATAATGTCTTCAGTGAACCATTTGTTATCGGGCACGACTTGCCGGGTCACATCTTTTACTTCGTAAAGACTGCCGGTCTTGCGTGGGTCGCTGTTATACGTGTTATTCACCTGAACTTCGAACCCTTTGCCCGGCCATCCTTCATCTTGATATTCAGTCTCGATATAAACGCCGCCATTCGAGCCGGGCAGCGTCATCACGTCCACCTTCAGTTCGAAGTCCTTGAACGTATGACCGTGAAAATCGCCGACATAGAAGCAGTGGCTGCGCTTCCCGTGCGACACCATTGCGCCATCCTTGATGGACCACGTGTCCACATTTTCATTTGGCTTCCAGCCGGTAAAATCCTTGCCGTTGAACAGCGACGTATAGCCCTTCTCCGTAGCCGCAAGACTAACCGCCGCCAGTGCCATGAGTACCAGAATATTCTTCATCACGGGCTATGCTATCACCTCGTCTGGCGTCGGAATGTTCGCTTTTTGCCCAGGGAAAACGAACCTTCCGGCGATCGCCGCCGCTCCCAGAGCGCCAGCGGCCATCGTAAAAGCCGCCCCGTATCCCCACCGGTTCGCCACCACTCCCGCGGCAAACGAGCTGACGCCCACGAATAGATCGTAAAACGCGCTGAGCACTCCCACCGCGGACCCGCGCTCACCGTCGGGAGTTCGTTTCAAAACCGTCGCCGCGATCGACGACCACGGGAATGAGAAACCGAGCCCCAGCAGAGCCGTCGCGGCCACCGCGATGGCGGGCGACGGCCCGGTTGCAACCACGATCAGCCCTACAGTCATCGCCGCTAATCCACCGTAATAAGTAATGGTTGGGCGGATACGATCCGGCAGGCCGCCAAGAAAGAACCGCGACAGCAGAATCATCAGCGCGTACGCCGAGAATGCCGCCGGTCCTGAATTCCCGTGCCGAGCCAAATGCAGAATTAGAAATCCGGCGATCACCGGGTAATGGACGTTGACGAAACCCACGGCGATTCCCGGACCCACGAGCGACGCCGGAATCCATTGCCTGCGCCCGCTCCGCGCAGGCGGTCGATAGTCTTCCGGGATTCGCATTAGCACCGCGAACGCCGCCAGCGCCGTAATCACCTGCATCATCGCCGCATGTTGGAACGTCCCGAGGAAGTGTCCCACCACTGGACCCGCTGAGATTCCGCCCCAAATCCCGCTGCTCAAGTAACCTAGCGCCTGTGCGCTTCTATCGATGCCCGCCGCGTCCACTACCCACGTCGCCGCGCCGGTGTATAGGCAAGCTTCACCGAAACCTTGGAAAATTCGGCCCAGATAAGCCCCGGCAATTCCCAGCGGCAATAAGTAAGCGACCCCCGCGGCGGCGCAACTCAGCAGCCCGCTGAGAAATGCGATCTTGCGCCCTCTCCGGTCCGCCAGCGGCCCCGAAAAGAAGCGGCTCGCCAGTGCCACGAATGAAAATGTTCCGATGACGAAACCGACAGTCCGGTCCGACCCGCCGAGATCGTGCCGGATGTGCGGCGCGAGGCCAGGCAGCACCGTGCCGATCCCAAGAAATCCCAGAAACGTAGCCGCGATTAGCGCCCAGAAACGCGCACTGAAGCCGTGCGCCAAGAACTTCATGATCTAAATGGCCGAAGGCTCCGGTGTCACCTTGCGAGACATCAGCCGCCGCGGATTCAAGTCCGATAAGATACCGCCGCCCATCTTCTTAATATCCGGCGGAGCCGACGTTAGCAGCCACGCGACTGTCTTAAGCACTGTCACCGTTTCGCCTTGATCCACATAACGCTTCGACGGGTCGGCCAAATGATTCGCAGGCGCCGCGTAGTCCGCGGCGGCCATCAATTCGAAGATGTGGCGCGCCGCATCGTGCGCCGAAACCGTTCCAGCTTCGAACGCCTCTACCTTGTCGCAGGCTTCCTCGAAGAGTTTCTTGTATCCCGTGTGATGCGCGAAGAACAGACCCATCGGTTCCTCCGCGTCGGGCAACACCGATTCATCGTGAGTCGCCGTAAAGCGCCGGTGCGCGCTGGTCAGTCTCAAATCTCCGAGCCCCACGCCCAGAACCCAGACCCGAAAAAAGGCATTCCATAGTTCGAAGCTCTTGAAGGAAATGTACGCGCAGTTCACCAGCCGGTCGTTGTAATCCAGATTGATCTGCTGCATCCGCTCGATATAATCGAACCGCTCAGGAGAGAAATCGTCGTCCTTAAACGCCCGCAGGAGCCGCACCGCCAGCGCGTTGATCAACTCGCACGCATTCGGAAGTCCGCGCGAAAACAGCGGGTCGATAAAGCCTGAAGCATGTGCCATCAGGCAGTAGCGGTCACCTACCGTGCGTTTGCTTGAGAACTGAATACGCTCGGTTGAAACCCAGTCGCGTACGGCTCGCGCTTTCTCGAACTGCGCCGCCATGCTCGGAAACCGCTCGAGAAAATGGTGAAATTCCTGCTCCGGGGTGACGTCGCGCGGCTTCGGCCACCGCCGCGGATCGAGCTGCAAGCCCACGCTAACCAGCGGATTGGTCGATCCCTCGCGGTTGTTGAACGGAATCACCCACAGCCACCCGCCGTCGAAAATGTGATGGCAAGTGCCGCTATACCAGGGCTGCGGCATTCCGTGCGCGCCCCTAGGCGTCACCGTCGCGTCGTATGGCGTCACGTTCAGCATGTGCGTGAATAAGCTTCTCGAAAACGTGCTGCAGCGGCTCGGTTCTTCGCGCAATCTGAACTTCATCGCCAACACGGAGCGATAGCCCGATCCATCCACGATGTATCGCGACTTAAAAACATCGCCCTGTGAACTGGTCAGCGTGCAGCCGTCGTCTTGAATATCGATATCCGCGATCGACGTCCGGTAGTGCACCGTCGCGCCATGGTTAATCGCCGTGTAAGTTAAAAACGAATCGATATCCTGGCGATACAGATGGGCCTCGTACCCTTCTCGAAACGGAGGAATCACGAGCTGCGTGCATTCGCTGGCGTTCTGATCCTGCCCTTCGCGATGATAGACGAATCCGAAATTACGCTTCTCGCCGCACATGGTTGTCACGTGCTTGTGGATGCTGTCCGCGGAGCTAAATTTCTCGATGATCTCGGGCACGTCGTAGCGTTCGCCGATGATCTTCAGCATGCGAAACACGTGCCGCACGGTAGACTCGCCGACCGCGAATCGCGGGTGCGTCCCGCTTTCGATCAGCAGCACTTTAGCGCCCTGCCTAGCCAGAATGGTGCCTAGAAGTCCGCCTTCAAAACCAGCCCCTAAGATGGCAACGTCGTAAGTTTCGTAGGCGGATTCAATCATGGGGCCTGTGGGGAAGCGGGTAATTTAAATTATACAGCGGTTAAGCTGACTTTTCGAAGTAACGCTCTCCGGCCCCCTGCGGCCCGCAAGCTTCCGGCGGTGCCTCGTCTGCGTCCGAATACACCATGGATTTACCGATGAATTCGGCCAAATCGCGCACATCTTCGTCATCGTGATAATGATGGAAACAGAAGCGGATTCCGAATGATCGTCGACCCGAATCCAGATCCGAGCTAACCATCCGGCAGCGCACCCGCTTGTTCTCCAGCGCACGGTACAACGCGTCGATCTGCGGCACATCGGTGATCACCACCATCGAGCTTTCCCCCGCGTTTCCAATTACGCGGAAATCGCGCTTCTGCATCTCCGTCCGAAACAGTTCCGCAAGTTGCTTGGTCTGTTTCGTGGCGGCCTCGGCGCCCACTTCGAGCCACTCGTGCTTCAAGAGATAATTCAGCGCGAACCACGGGAAGAAACTTTCATAAGTCGCCGGCAAATCCTGCGTGTCGCCGGGCCGAAATGAAGAGAAGGGGCGTTTTAACGCGGCCGCCTCCGGCATCTGGGCAGTGACGCGAAGCAGCCACCCGTTGCGAACCAGAACCCCGACAGAAGGCGTTCCCAAAAGCCAATTGTGGCCGTTGAACGCGTAGTAAGCGGACCGCAACAGAATGTCGTCGCTCACCGGAATGTTTCCCATCGCCTGCGACCCGTCCACCACAAACAGCGTTCGCAGCCCCTCCTTTCGCGCGCCATCGATTAGCTCTTTCAAATCTAAAATCACGCCCGAGTCCGGGAAAACATGGCTCAGCACGAACACATCCGGCTTATGATCGACGCAAGCTTGTAAAAGGTTCGCGACAATTTCACGCGTCGGCGCGTTGTTCCAAAGCAAGCTTTGGATAGGAACAGTCTCGGATTTGAACTGGTAGATCGGCTTCAAATGATCTTCCACCACGCAGCGCAGCGACTTGTGTTCCGCATCCGTTGTAAGCACCACCGTGGAACTGGCGCCGCGCGCATCCAGAATTTCTCCGATGGCGAACTCAATCCCGTGGGATGCGTCATCATGCAGCGTGACCGATTCCGCGCTCACGCGAAGCCACGCTTCCAGGTTGTGGAACAGCGCGTCAACGCCGCTCCATGTAACATTGGCACTTCCCTGCGTCAGGAAGCGCCGCGCCGCCTCAGGGCTCGTGGGCGACATCAGCGACGCGCACGCCTTTAGTTCATTAACCAGCGCGGGGCTGAGTGTCGACCGGTATGAGGCATCAAAACAGCGGACATCCCAATCCAGTTTCGCGATCTCCGGAATCCGGTCAACGCTCTTGGCGTCTGGAAGAATCGACAAGTAACGCAAAACGCCGGCCGCGATCGGTCCATACTTCACCAGGAACGATACCCAGATCGGGAAATGCAGCGTTAGAAATGGGACCGAGAACAAGACCAGACTGAATGCCAGCAAAGCGAGCAAAAGGCTCAAGCTCTTCGCCTCCGAACTGGCGCGTTCCTTTCCGTAATCGCGATATCGCCCCGCGAAGTACTGTTTGGGAAAGTTCAGCCAAAAGATCGCGGCAAACCCGGCGAGAATTAACAACACCTCCAGCGCGCCCCACGCGGTTTTCAGATAGTATCCAAGAACGTAATTGCGGATAATCCGGAACGGCTCAGGCAGCAGTTCGATGTCATAAAAACTGTGAATGACCACCGCATGCTTCACGAAAAACAGGACCCCGAAAATGCCAAACACCAGGCAGAGAATCCGGGCCATGCGGAACTTAAAACCGTCATAGCTCTCGTCCGGAGGCGTCAGTCGAAGTCCGAGCCAGCTCATCGGTTGCCCCTTTCCGAGGGCTCCGGCCGCGACGACGCCAGCCGATAAACCTGATACTTATTCTTATCCACGGGTTTCAATTCCCCACGATCGTCAAACTGATAATCATGCCCCGTTCTCGAATCCAGCGGCGGATCTGAAAATATCTGCCGCAGCGCATCGCTGCCTTTTCCTTTGGCGGTACCCGCCAGCCGCGACATCAGCCGATAGGAGTCGTACCCATACTGCATGGCGGACGCTAGTTCAGTGACGTCCGTGATCGGGTGCCTTCGGTCCGCGTTCGATGAGCGCACTTGAAAGGGCTTGGTGGGCAACATCGCGTAAGCCGTGAATGGGAACTTAAACTTGTCCTCGTCGTTAAAATCTTCCTGGTAGGCTCCGCTCGAAAGCAGCACCGCGAGTCCGTCGAACGATTGCGATTTCGCTTCGCAGCGCTTATTCGATTTATCGCCTTGATACCACTTGAGTTTGTCGATCAGGTCCGTCGCACGAGATGCAAAACCGAGATATACGATCGCATCGATCCGATCGCACAGCAATTGCGGCATCAGGTCGGCGAACTCCATCTGTTCCCTCACTTCGAACTGGTAAACCACGGGCGAATAGTCCGCGGTCTTCAGGTTGTTGTTAACCTGCCGATGAAGGTATTCGCCAAAACTGTTGGGTTCATGGAACAGCGCGACGCGCGCGAACTTGCGTTTCTGGAGCCACATCGCGATGTCGAGGGCCTGTTCGCGGTTGGTAGGCATCATGCGGAAGACGAGGCCGTTGGTATCCTCCACCGGCGAGAGCAGATCGTTGTTTGCCGCCAGTGCCAGAAGCAGCGGAATTTGCATGCTGCGGCAGAACCGGACTACCGGCTGCGAGTCGGGTGAAGTGAGGACCGAGACGATTCCAAGAAGCGAACCGTGAGCCACTCGCGCGGAAAGTTGCTCGTAGACGCCTCCCGCGTTTAGCGTTTGCCCGTCCTCCACGCTGTCATGCACATTTAGGAATTGGAGGGTCGGGGCCCGGCCCTGTTTTTGCTGATCCCGGTATGCCTGGCATACGCCCGCCAGCGCCTGCTCCGACAAATTCTCGACGTCGGCAGTGAGGCTGGAACAATCTTGTAACGCGGTGTCGGCGTTATAGACGACCAGGATTTGGCCGTTGTTGTCCGAAATGTAAGTGTCGGCCAGAACCTGATATCCGGCCCACAGGAGAAAGATCCCCGCCACCGGATAAACCAGATGCCGCATCCATTGAAGTACCTGTTGCATAGCTGCTTAGATTTTCGATCTGAGCAGCTAGTGTAAAGGGAGGCGGTTTCGTTTCAACGCCAGTCTATTTTTTTCAATCCTGGCCCATCAAATACCGGTTGATGCCTTCAGCCGCCTGGCGTCCTTCGGCGATGGCCCACACCACTAAAGATTGTCCGCGCCGCAGGTCGCCCGCCGCAAAAACTCCAGGGATGGACGACATGTAATCGGAATTTGCCCTAACGTTGCCGCGTGCGTCCAACTCCACGCCCGCTTGGTCCAGAAGGCCCCTGCGCACCGGACCCGTAAAACCCATCGCGAGCAGCACCAGATCCGCTTCCATGGAGAATTCGGTCCCCGAAACTGGCTCGAACTTCGGAGCCGGGCCCACCCGAATGGCGTGAAGCTGCTTCACGTTTCCGTCTTCGTCGCCCGTAAACTCCGTGGTCGCAATGCTCCACTCGCGGTGTCCGCCTTCTTCGTGAGCGCCCTCGACGCGCAATTGCATCGGCCAAAGTGGCCATGGCGTAGTCGGCGACCTCTCGATCGGCGGCATGGGCAGCAATTCGAACTGGTACACTGACGCGCACTTCTGCCGGTGTGAAGTTCCCAGGCAGTCCGCGCCCGTGTCACCGCCGCCGATGATCACCACCCGCTTCCCGTTGGCCAGAATGCGTTCTGCCGCGGCAATGGTGTCGCCTTCGCACTCTTTGTTCTGCTGCGGCAGATAGTCCATGGCAAAGTGAATACCCTTCAACTTCCGCCCCGGAACATTGAGATCGCGCGGATTTTCAGCGCCCCCCGCCAGCAGCACCGCATCGAAATCTTTGCGCAAAACTTCCCATGCCACATTGTGGCCGACGTGCGAATTCGGAACGAACTCCACACCCTCGGCTTCCATCTGCGCCAAGCGCCGGTCGATCAGATGCTTCTCCATCTTGAAATGCGGGATGCCATAACGCAGCAATCCGCCAATGCGGTCGGCCTTCTCGAACACCGTCACCCAGTGCCCGGCGCGGCAGAGCTGTTGCGAAGCCGCGAGGCCCGCTGGCCCCGAGCCCACCACCGCGACTCGCTTGCCGGTTCGCGAGACGGGCGGTTCAGGAACTACCCATCCCTCCGCAAAGCCTCGCTCGATGATGTTCTTCTCGATCTGCTTTATGGTCACCGGCGGCTCGATGATCCCGAGCACGCAGGCCGCTTCACAAGGAGCCGGGCAGATCCGTCCCGTAAACTCCGGAAAATTGTTGGTGGCGTGCAGCGTCCGCAGGGCCTCCTTCCAGCGCCCGCGGTACACCAGATCGTTCCAGTCCGGAATAATGTTGTTCACCGGGCAGCCGGTGTGGCAGAATGGCACTCCGCAATCCATGCAGCGCGCCCCCTGTTTACGAAGCTTCTCTTCGGGGAAGTCGAGATAAATCTCGAACCAATCATTGACTCGCTCGGCAGCCGGACGCCGCGGCGCCAGCTCACGCGGATATTCTTTGAAACCAGTGTTCTTACCCATGGAGCGCTTGACCTTGTTCTAAAACCTGCGCCGCCACTGGCATGCGTTGTGCCACGTGAGTCTGATGCAGAACGCGTTTATATTCCTGCGGGAACACTTTCACAAACTTCGGAAGCATCTCAGCCCAGTTCTCGACGATCCACTTGGCGCGAGGACTCGCCGTCGCTTCAATGTGCCGCAATATCCATGTTTCCAGAAGCTGCTGATCTTGCGGATCGATTACGCTTTCCAAATCCACCGAAGCCTGATTGCACCGGCCATTCGCGAAATCGCCGTTCTCATCGAGCACGTATGCAATGCCGCCTGACATGCCTGCCGCGAAGTTCCGCCCGGTCTTTCCCAGGACAATCACAAGGCCATTAGTCATGTATTCGCAGCCATGGTCTCCGAGACCCTCCACCACCGCGGTGGCTCCCGAATTCCGCACCGCGAAGCGCTCGCCGGCTACGCCGTTGAAGAAGGCTTCTCCGCTGGTTGCGCCATATAGCACCACATTTCCAATGAGAATGTTTTCCTCTGGAAGGAACGTTGAAGTCCGTGGCGGATAGACCGTGATTTTGCCGCCTGAAAGTCCCTTGCCGACATAATCGTTGGCATCGCCTTCCAGCTCCAATGTCACTCCGTTGGCCAGAAACGCGCCGAAGCTTTGCCCCGCCGAACCGGTGAACTGGCACCTGATGGTGTGATCGGGAAGCCCCTCGGAGCCGTACTTTCGGGCAATCTCGCCCGATAACATTGCGCCGACCGTGCGGTGCACGTTGCGAATCGGCAGCTTGATTTCAACCGGTGTCCGATTATCGATCGCCTCTCGCGCATGGTCGATCAATTTGTAATCGAGCGCCTCGTCGAGCCCATGATCCTGTGCTTGCACGCGCCGCCGCGCCACGCGTCCGGGCATCGGCGGATTGTAGAGGATACTTGTGAAATCGAGTCCGCTCGCCTTCCAGTGGTGTTCCGCCTTGCGGAAATCGAGCTTGTCCACGCGGCCCACCATCTCATCCAAGTTGCGGAACCCCAGCTTGGCCATGATTTGCCGCAGCTCTTCCGCAATGTAGAAAAAGAAGTTGATCACGTGCTCCGGC
>JANYJA010000176.1 GCA_025358575.1 Terriglobia bacterium | reverse complement strand
ATATGGACACCACCGTCGGCCGCGTGATCTTAAACGATCACTTGCCGCAGGACATGCCGTTCATCAACGGGCTGCTCAAGAAAAAGGGCTTGGCGCAGATGGTGCAGTATTGCTATCTGAAATTCGGCTTGCAGATCACGGTAGCGATGCTGGACGAAGTTAAAAACCTCGGCTTTCTTTATGCAACGCGCGCCGGTATCTCGATCGGGATCGACGACATGGTTGTGCCTTCCGAAAAGGCTGGCCTGGTTGCCAATGCCGAAAAGGAAGTGGTCGCTGTCGAAGCCCAGTATCAGGATGGCGCCATCACTCACGGTGAGCGCTATAACAAGATCATCGAAATCTGGTCCAAAGTTACCGAGAAGGTTTCGGACGAGATGTTCACGGCTATGGAAGAGGACGACCGCACGGGCCGCTACCTCAACCCGATTTATATCATGGCCGACTCGGGAGCGCGCGGTTCGAAACAACAGATCCGCCAGCTTTCCGGTATGCGCGGACTGATGGCGAAGCCGTCGGGCGAAATCATTGAAACCCCGATTACGGCAAACTTCCGTGAAGGCCTGAACGTGCTGCAGTACTTCATCTCCACTCACGGCGCGCGTAAAGGTTTGGCGGATACGGCCCTCAAGACCGCGGATTCAGGCTACCTCACTCGGCGCCTGGTTGACGTGTCGCAGGACGTGATTATCGCCGAGAACGATTGCGGAACGGTCGAAGGAATTTCGGTGGAGCCGATCATTGAATCGGGCGAAGTGATCGAGCCGTTGCGCGACCGCATTGTGGGCCGCGTGGCGCTCGAAGATCAACTGGATTACGAAGGCAAGATCATTGTCGGCGTGAATCAGGAGATCACCGAAGAATTGGCGGCGGCGATTCAGGCATCCGGTATTGAGCGCGTGAAAATTCGCTCGGTGCTCACCTGCGAATCGAAGCGCGGCGTTTGCGTGGCTTGTTATGGGCGCAATCTGGCGACGGGGCGGCTGGTGGAGCGCGGCGAAGCGGTTGGTGTCATCGCGGCGCAATCGATCGGCGAACCCGGAACGCAGCTTACCATGCGCACCTTCCACATCGGTGGAACGGCTTCGCGAATTTCCGAGCAGTCCACGCAGGATTCGAAGTCGGACGGCTTCGTGAAGTTCCTCGGAGTGCAGTCGGTTCGCAATGAAAAGGGCGAATTGGTAGCGATGAATCGGAACGGGTACGTTGCGATTCTGGACGATAAGGGCCGCGAGAAGGAGCGGTACCAAGTGGTTTACGGAGCGCAAATTAAGGTCAATGACGGCGCCCCCGTGAAGACCAACCAGATTCTGCTCGAATGGGACCCATACACGTTCTCGATTCTTACCGAAGTCTCGGGCGTGATTCACTTCAAGGACTTGCAGGAAGGCCTGACCATGGCTGAGCAGGTCGACGAGGTCACAGGTATGTCGCAGCTCGTGGTCACCGATTCACCCGACGAGAAGCGCCAGCCGATGATTCAGGTGAAACCCGACCCGGCAACCGGCGGAAAAGGCGAAACCAAGAAATACCTCATGCCGACGCATGCCCACTTGATGGTGCATGACGGCGATGTGGTGCATGCCGCGGACGTGCTCGCGAAAATCCCTCGCGAGACCACGAAGACCAAGGACATCACGGGCGGTCTGCCGCGCGTGGTCGAATTGTTCGAAGCGCGCAAGCCTCGTGAAACCGCCATCATCGCGGAGATCGACGGCATTGTGAAGTTCGGCGAAGTATCGAAGGGGCAGCGCAAGATCTACGTCATCGGCGACGATGGCGAAGAGCGCGAATATTCGCTGCCGCGCGGTGTTCACATCAGCGTTCAGGAGGGCGAGCGGTTGAAAGCCGGCGAGCCCCTGATGGACGGTCCCCGCAATCCGCATGACATTCTTGACGTGCTTGGTGAAAAGGAACTGCAAAAGTACCTGGTCAATGAGATTCAGGAAGTCTACCGGCTGCAGGGCGTGAACATCAACGACAAGCACCTCGAAGTGATCTCACGGCAGATGATGCGGTGGGTCAAAGTTGAGGATATCGGCGACACGGAGTTCTTGCCGGAAGAAGTGGTCGACAAGTTCAAATTCCGCGCGGAGAACCAGAAGGTGATCGATGCCGGGTTGCAACCCGCGAAGGGTAAGGCAATTCTGCTGGGAATCACCAAAGCGTCGCTTTCGACCGATTCGTTCATCTCCGCGGCGAGCTTCCAAGAGACGACGCGCGTGCTCACCGAAGCCGCAATCAACGGTAAGGTGGACTACCTGCGCGGATTGAAGGAGAACGTGATTATGGGCCGACTGGTCCCGGCTGGCACTGGGATGGAATATTATCGCAAGGTCAAAATCGCGGGCGAGGACGTGGTGGAAGAGCCGGTGGTAGAGCCGACGCTCGATTCGATTCCGGGCTACGACGACGAAGCGCGCATTCAGTATGCGGGCGGGTTGACGGAAGATTCGGGCGAGGGAACCCTGGCGGAGTAAAACGTCAGTTGGTAGTTTGCAAAAAAAGCCGGCCGGTGCGAAAAGCACTGGCCGGCTTTTTTTTTGCGGCAAACTCCTTGACGGCCAAAAGAGAGTTAGTGTAAACTACCGGTTAGTTAAGGCTAACCATGAAGACCAGAAGATGAGCGGTGAGATCGATCAAATTTCGGCACTCGGCGATCCAACGCGCCGGCAGATCGTCGAGTTCCTGGCGAACCGCCCGAGTTCGGTGGCGGACCTTGCCAAGCAGCTTCCCGTCACGCGCTCAGCCGTCTCGCAGCATCTGCGCGTGCTGATGGATTCGCGTCTGGTTTCGTACCGGACGTCCGGCACCAGGCACGTTTATCATCTGGATCCGGAGGGTCTGGCAAAGCTGCGCGAGTATCTGGACAAGGTTTGGGAAAAGGCCATTACCGAATTCAAACTAGCCGCCGACCAGCCGGCGGTAAAAAAGAGGGGGAAGCCATGAATGCGGCAAGTGTGATCGGAACGAATCGGAACACGGTTCGAAAATCCATCGTTGTGAACTTGAGCGCTGCTCATGCATTTGGGATTTTCACCGAAAAACAGGGGGTTTGGTGGCCGCTTTTGACGCATCACATCGGCCAGGTGCCAGCGCAGACCTTAATTATTCAGCCGCACATCGGAGGCCGGTGGTTCGAGCGCGGCGAAGACGGCAGTGAGTGTGATTGGGGCCGCGTTTTACTGTGGGATCCGCCGCGCCGACTGGTGCTCTCTTGGGAAATCAATGCCGAGTGGCAGCATGACCCAGATTTTCTCACCGAGGTGGAAGTGCGTTTTATTGCCGAGGGGGCGAACCGCACGCGAGTCGAACTGGAGCACCGCAATCTGGAACGCTTCGGCGAAAAGCGGGCAATGATGTATTCGATATTGGAATCGGAGGATGGCTGGTCGGGAATGCTCAAACTTTACAATGCATCTCTGACGGAAACAGGAGGAGTCAATATGAGCACGGTTACAAGTGAAATTTCAGCTTCATCGATTCGCTTCGAGGAGGCTTCAAGAACGGAAAACTACCTAAACCTAACGCGCGACAAGCTGCTCGAAGCGGTCAGCGATCTTGACTTTGAGCAATGGCATTTTAAGCCTGATCCAGACCGGTGGTCCATCGCCGAGATCGTCGAGCACCTCGCGATAATTGAGGGCCGCGTCCATTTGATTGTCGGCCGGATGGCGGAGGCACCAGAGGTTGAACCGGGACGAAACGAATCGGAAATCGATGAGATCGTTTTTGCGCAAGTGCCTCTTCGCGAAACGAAAATCATCGCGCCGCCGCAAGTGGAGCCAACCAATCAATGGGCGCCGGAAGAGTCGGTGCGGCGGTTCGTTGCAAACCGCTCACGCACAATTCAGCTTCTGAAGGAAGCGCCGCATCTTCGTGGACGCGTTCTGCCGCATCAGGTATTCGGTCCGTGGGATGGCTATCAGTGGATTTCCGCCGCGGCCGGTCACAGTGCCCGCCACACCGAACAGATTCTCGAAGTCAAAGAACGGATGCCGGCAAGAAACAGTTGAGCCGCCCATAGCCCGAATGCAGTACGATGATGGGGCATGCGCAAGCTCTTGTTCCTGCTCCCAGTCCTTCTGAATGCCGCCGCGTTGGCACAATCAGCCCGTTGGACCGAAGCCAAAGCCAATCAGTGGTACCAGAAAGAGCCGTGGCTGGTGGGCAGCAATTATATCCCCGCCAGCGCCATCAATGAGCTAGAAATGTGGCAGGCAGAGACCTTCAATCCCAAACAAATCGACACGGAACTGGGTTTGGCCGAAAGTCTAGGGATGAATACCATGCGCGTGTTTCTGCACGATCTTTTGTGGCAGCAAGACGCAGCCGGTTTCAAAGAGCGGATCAACCAGTTCCTCACCATTGCCGCGAAGCACAAGATCAAGCCGACGTTTGTGCTATTCGATTCGTGCTGGGATCCGTTTCCGGCGCTTGGCACACAGCACGCTCCTACTCCGGGCGTTCATAATTCTGGATGGGTGCAGAGTCCCGGCGCAAGGGCGCTCGCGGAACCGGCGCAGTATCCACGCCTGGAAGCTTACGTCAAAGGCTTAGTGGGCGCATTCGGGCACGACAAGCGCATTCTCGCCTGGGATGTCTGGAACGAGCCGGACAATGGAAACGGCAGCAGCTACGGCAAGAGCGATCCCGAGAATAAAACCGAGTTGATGCTTGGACTATTGCCGAAAGTCTACGATTGGGCGCGCGCCGCCGGGGTGCGGCAGCCGTTGACCAGCGGTGTGTGGAAGGGCGATTGGTCGAGCGACGACAAACTCTCTCCCACGGAGAAGATACAACTGGAATTGTCCGATGTGATTTCGTTCCACAATTACGATGAGCCTTCCGAATTTGAGAAACGAATTGAGTGGCTGGAGCGTTACCATCGCCCGATTCTCTGCACCGAATACATGGCGCGCGGCCACAAGAGCTTCTTTCAGGGAACGCTGCCTATCGCAAAAAAGTACAAAGTAGCGGCTTATAATTGGGGGTTCGTCGCGGGAAAGACACAGACGAATCTGCCGTGGGATTCCTGGCAGCATCCGTACACCGACCGCGAGCCAGCCATCTGGTTTCACGAGATATTCAAGGGCGATGGGACGCCCTATAGACCGGAAGAAGTGGAGTTCATCCGGGAGATTACCGGCAAGCGAGGGCGGTTACCGAAGGCCGCGTAATGGTCCATTTGCTGCTGTTCGTAATCTTGGCACAGACGTGGAATGTAGAAACGAGTGGGGCCACCGCATCACTGCGTGGCGTGAGCGCGGTTAGCGAGCGCGTCGTGTGGGCCAGCGGCACCGAAGGCACTGTGATTCGAACGGTGAACGGCGGCGCCACGTGGATCGCGTCCAAAGTTCCCGGAGCGGAATCGCTGGATTTTCGCGGTGTCCGCGCCTTCAGTTCGACCGTGGCGTTATTAATGAGCAGCGGCGAAGGCGGTAAGTCGGTTGTCTATAAAACAACAGACGGGGGCGGCGCGTGGAAACTGCTGCTCCGCAACCCCGATGACAAAGGTTTTTTCGACGGCATCGCTTTCTGGAATGTGCGCAACGGACTGATACTAGGCGATCCCGTAAACGGCAGCTTCGTCATCCTCAAAACGGCGGATGGCGGAAACACATGGACGCGTCAGAAGCTCCCGCCATCAATAGACGGCGAGGGTGCATTCGCGGCCAGCAACAGCTCATTGGTTCTAAGCGGAAGGGGGGAAGTGTGGTTCGGCACCGGTGGCAAGGGCGGTGCCCGTGTGTTCCACTCGACCGACGGCGGCGCTTCGTGGACAGTAACGTCAACTCCGATCCGCAATGATGCACCCGGTTCGGGCATCTTCTCGCTGGCGTTCGGTCGCGACGGAGGTGGCGTCGCGGTGGGCGGCGACTACACTAACCCCAAGGATGCAATTCGCAATATTGCGATCACTGGCGATAGAGGCGCCGACTGGTCCCCCCCGCACGGCTCGCCGCGCGGGTATCGCTCAGCGGTTGCAATTGATTCGAAACGCAAGACCTGGATTGTAGTAGGCCCCTCCGGCTCGGAGGTTTCGAGCGACAGCGGTGCCACGTGGCGGCAGTTCGATTCCGACTCATACAATTCACTTAGCTTGTTACCAGGCAAAGCCGGCTGGGCCGTCGGTGCAAGAGGCCGCGTCGCCAAGCTTAGTTGGCCACACCCCGGCAGGTAGACGCGCGGTAAACTCGAATCAACATGAGCCTCACCACTTGCGGTGAGAATACGCGTCTGATCGATTCGATCCAAGGTCCAGCATTGTATACAGCGTATTGCACGGTGTGCCACGGCAAGGACGGTCGCGGGAGTGGGCCCATGGCGAAGTCGCTCAAGGTGACGCCGGCTGATTTGACGCGCCACGCCATGCGCAACAGGGGCGCTTTCCCAATGGCGCGCATTCAGCGGACTATATCGGGGCAAGAGCCGCGGCCAGCGGGCCATGGCCCGCGCGAGATGCCAGTGTGGGGCCCTATTTTTTCGCAGTCGCGTGGGATCAGGATCTTGGACGGGTTCGCGTAGATAACCTCGCAAGGTATATCGCGGGGATGCTGGAAAAGTAGGGCGAACGCATTCTTGAACGCACGTTAGTGAGTGATCCGCCGCTGTAAGCTGTGCCATTTCGCCCAACCTCATTCGCTAGCGCAGCGGAGCACGCCTAAACATTAATCTCTAGATGGCGAGCCGAATGCTGCGAATCAAAGCAGTGGCCGCGGACCTCACATGATCACTTTTAACAAGATTCTTTTCCCGGTGGACTTCTCGGATCGCTCCAAGGCGGCGGCTCCGTTTGTCCTATCGCTGGCGCAGCGCTACGCTGCTGAAGTCGTGCTACTCCACGCGTTCGAACCTTTGCCGCCGATCTATGGCGGTATGTACGCGATGTATCCCGAGACCTACGATTTCAGCGCGTTAGAAGCTGAGCTCCGCCCCAAGCTCGTTGAGTTTGCGAAGTCTGAATTGCCAAAAGTCAAAAGTTTATGCGTCGTCGAGCTGGGGTCTCCCGCAACGGTCATCACGGAATACGCGGAAGCCAACGGGACAAACTTGATCGCGATGCCGACCCACGGATACGGTCCTTTTCGCCGGGCGTTATTGGGATCGGTAACGGCGAAGGTGCTGCACGACGCGAAGATCGTAGTATGGACCGATGCGCATGCGCCGGAACAGTCGCATCGCGCGCATCCTAAGCCGCGGCACATTCTCGCCGCGCTCGATCGGAAACCGGAGAGCCTACAGACTTTAGAGATCGCGCTCCAACTGGGACGTGACTCCGGCGCGACGGTCGAGATCGTCCACGCCGCGCCCGAAGGGGAAGTTGCACCCCTCCACTCAGAGACTCTTATCGAGGAACTGGTGGCCGAGGCCGCGCGCCACCAGTCTGTGACGGTGCAAACGCAAACTGAAGTGGAGGTCGACCAAGTGGTGAACCGAGGAAGCGTTGCCAAGCTCATACGCACGGTGGCGCTTCGTAGGAGAAGCGACCTGATCGTGATTGGGCGCGGTGCGATTCAAGGCACCGTTAGCCAGTTGAGGGCAAATACCTACGCCATTATTCGCGAGGCGCCGTGCCCGGTGTTGAGCGTGTGAAGATTATTCAAGGCGGCATGGGGGTCGGTGTTTCCAGTTGGCGTCTAGCGCGCGCAGTGTCAGCGCTCGGGCAGCTTGGCGTCGTTTCGGGTACGGCGCTGGATCAGGTTTTGGCCCGGCGTTTGCAGGATGGCGACCGAGGAGGATATATGCGCTCGGCACTGGACCGTTTCCCGTTTCCAGAAATGGCCGAACGCGTCTGGCGAAGGTACTACCTTCCGGGCGGTAAGGCTCAAACAGTTGCTTATCAGACACTGCCCGCGCATGCAAAGGACCTTCCCCGTGAATCGCAAGAATTGTGCATTGTGGCAAACTTCGTCGAAGTGTCTCTTGCGCGGCACGGCCATCCGAATCCGGTGGGAATTAACTATCTAGAGAAAATCCAAATCCCGCACCTCCCTTCTATTTACGGGGCAATGCTTGCCGGCGTGGATTATATACTGATGGGCGCCGGAATTCCCCTAAAAATACCCGGCGTTCTCGACACACTGGCCCGGCACCAACCAGCGACTTATCCGTTGCATGTTACTGGCGCTCACGAAGGTGACGATTGCACGATGACTTTCGCACCCCGGGATTACATGGAGTGCGATCTTCCGGACTTAACGCGGCCGAAATTCCTAGCGATCATCGCATCCAATACGCTCGCAATTACGATGCTTAAGAAGGCGAACGGCCGGGTGGACGGGTTTGTCATCGAAGGGGAAACCGCGGGCGGCCACAATGCTCCACCTCGCGGCAAACTGCAGTTGAACAACTTGGGAGAGCCAGTCTACGGGGCCAGAGACCGGGTGGATCTGGCCAAGCTGCGTGACTTGAAACTGCCGTTCTGGCTGGCTGGTGGATACGGCTCGCCTGAAAAACTTCAGGAAGCTTTGGCCTCCGGAGCCGAAGGAGTGCAGGTTGGCACGGCATTTGCGTTTTGTCAGGAATCGGACTTGCGTAATGACTACAAGCGCTCCCTTCTAGAAAAGGTTGCATCGGGCCGATCCCAAGTGCTCACAGATCCCGTTGCTTCTCCGACCGGTTTCCCGTTCAAGGTAGCTCAGCTTGAAGGCTCCCTATCGGAGCAGGACCTATATCTCTCACGTCCTCGTATCTGCGATGCCGGATATCTGCGTGAAGCGTACCGCACGGAGGCCGACGGCATTGGCTACCGCTGCCCGGCGCAACCGGTGACTGTCTACGTTTCAAAGGGAGGCGATGCGGAGAACGCAGTGGGCAGAAAATGTGTTTGCAACGCGCTTCTGGCCAACATCGGCCACCCTCAGGTACGAGGGGGTAAGTATATCGAAAACGGACTTGTCACTTCCGGGGACGATCTAAGCGCACTCACCCGCTTTCTGCCCCCCG
Source organism: Terriglobia bacterium (assembly GCA_025358575.1). Classification (GTDB taxonomy): domain Bacteria; phylum Acidobacteriota; class Terriglobia; order Bryobacterales; family Bryobacteraceae; genus JANYJA01. The sequence continues at coordinate 9,892 of JANYJA010000176.1, read as the reverse complement.
GCGGAATCGTGTATTCCGCCGCAGACGTTGTTTCTAGTTTATTGGGAGATTCACGCCGCCCGCCGTTATAGCTGCGTCATCGCTTCGACAACGAACCATCTCCAGCATTGGCGACTCAGACATTAGCGCCGTCAAAAGCAGCTCCGGAGGTAAAATTTCCCGCCAGAAAGTTCCCGATCACCGTTCCATCGCTTGCCCGCAGCTTGGTCACGGTGCCTGGCTCGGAGCTTCGTTACGTTGTTACTGCCCTCATTTGCCTCCCACATATGTTCTTTTCTATTGGTTTCCACTTGAGCATGTCACTTAAAACAACAGTGTCAATATTCTCCTGCCACTAGATTTAAGGTGGGCACTTTGTATCACGTGACAAAGTGCCACCAGCGTCATTAAAGAGGGGACACTTACTTCTGGGGCACGGGCGCTATCGTCAGGCCGCCCGCGCTGCTTTGTACAGCAGCGGAGGTGAAGGGACCAGGCACGGAGAATCTGCCAGTAAATTTGCCGCCGCCCGTGCTGGTTAGTGTCCCAACAAGAGTGCCCGTATTAGCGTTAAACACTTGCAGGTAGCCCCCATCGTTACAAGTAGCTTCGATATCGAGCTGTGATTTGGACACAGTATACAGTGCCTTTGTTACAACCACCGTGGCAAGCTCTTTGCGGACGGTCACGGTTCCGCTGCGTGTAGTTCCTAGTAAGGAGCCGGACACCGCGACGGGTGTGTCGGCCTTAACTAGCAAAGCGCTGATCGGGAAGGTTACTGTCGTGGCACCAGGGGTGACAGGAACGCTTGTCGGCATCGTAATCGCGGCCGTATTCGCATTCGTTAAGCTGATCACTACACCATCGGCAGCCGGGCCGCTCAATGTCACTGTGCCAGTCGCTGGATTGCCGCCTAGCATTCCAAAGAGGCTTGCTGGCGCGACCGAAACTGAAGATACTGTGAACGGCGGTATCACGGTGAACTTGCTACTTATCGTGATCACACCCAGAGATGCCGAGATGGTCACGGGCGTGGAGGCGGTAACCGCCGCGGTCGAGACGCTGAAAGAAATCGCCTGCGATCCAGCCGGGAGTGCCACTGTGTTTCCGCCAGGGAAAAGCGCGGCAGGATTGCTGCTCGATAGCGTAAACAATACGCCGCCAGCCGGTGCCGGTCCGCCAAGATAAATGGTTCCCGTCACCGTTGTTGCGCCCCCCACAACCGATCCTGCGACCGCCTGCGGCACCGCACTTCCGCCACCGAAAACGGAGGGTTCGGCAAGAGTAAGCTGCGCGAGCAACGGAGGATGGCCACCTGTGTTGAGAGCGACCTGGATGTTATTCCCATCAGCCACGATCAAATCCGGTGCGCCGTTCCTATCAAAATCGCCTACCGCGGCGAAGGTGGGAGTGCTAATGGAACCCGGAATGGTGTTGATCTGAACGCCGAAACCATAAGCACCAAATCTAAATGTGCCATCGCCGTTTCCAAGCGTAACGCCGAAGAAGTTAAAAGGGGCATATGGACTGCCAGCACCGCCGGTGTCAAGCTTCCCATCACCGTCAAAGTCGGCGGTTACTATGTTTGATGGCCCGCCGCTGAAATTGGTGAAGAATTGTGGGCCAAAGGTTCCGTCCGGCATACCAAACATCATTACGCTGTTAAACGGGGGCGCGTTGCCTACGCCGCGTCCAAAGGTCGGGGTAATGATGGCTAAATCCAACCTCCCGTCGCCGTTGAAGTCGCCAACAGTCGCGTATGAGTTCAAAAACCCTTGAAGATTCGCTTGCCCGTCACGGAACGTGCCATCTCCGTTTCCCAGCTTGACCGTGCCGTTGCCCCCTCCCCCGGAGAACACAAGGTCCAACGTTTTATCGCCGTTGATATCCGCAGCGAGCACTTGAGTAGAAAAAATTGGAGTGGTGAAGCTGGTGGTGAAAGTCCCGTCACCTCGGCCCAGTAGAACCAATCCGGTCCCGCCTCCCGACGTGCCCGTCACAACCAAATCCAGTTTTCCATCGCCGTTAAAATCCGCGGCGGTCAGGGAAACGGCGCCACCGGTGAGGGTGTCGAGTGGGAGCTGGAACGTTCCGTCTCCGTTGCCGAAAAGAATGCTGACCGTGCCGGTGAGACTGCTACCGTTGGCCACCGCTAAATCCAACCTTCCGTCGTTATTGAAATCGCCGACTGCCACGAACGTGGGGTTCCCGGTGGCCACAATCGTCTGAGCGGGCTTAAAGGTGCCGTTGCCATTTCCCAGAAGAAGGCTGACGCCATGTCCGCCGAGGAGGGCTTGGTTTGCCGGCGTATCCGTTGGCTGTGACGATGTCGGGAATTCCGTCGCCATTGACGTCGGCCGCCACAGCCATGGACGCTCCCGGCACTGGATAAACAACCGGATTCGAGAATCTGGGAATGCTTTGCCCCAGGGCCGTAAACACGCCCCCAAATGCTAATACTGCCGTAAGAATAGTAAAATTGCGATTCATGTAGGTCAGCGTAGCCGCCCGACCCATCTTCAGTTGCATCGATATTGTAAAAACTCTGTAAATGACGGCAGGTTGAATTTTAGCGCGGCTTCTATTGGATCAACGCAGGGAAAGTACGTGAGCGAGCCGGTGTATGGCGTCACGATAAATCTGGTGGGCCAACAAAAGAGCGATCACTAGGCTGAAGATGAAGGCTGCAACGGTGAAGGCAATTCCCATTTTGTCGCGCGAATGAATCAGTTGTTGCAGATGAACGTGGAGTGGACTCGCTCCGCCCACTCCGAGACGCATCAGCTTTCGGTCGTGCGCGCTCGCGACGATACGGCAGAGAGCCAGGAAGATTACCATGGCGACCAGAAATAACCAGACCACAACCGATACAACTGTCCAGTCGATATCGCTTATCCCACTCATTCGGCTTGCATTCCGTGGAAAGTGAATTCTTTCACGTCGTATGTTTCCTTCGTTCGAATTCTTAAAGAGGCAATCGGATGCCCTTTCACGGCTCCATGATTTTAGATGCGGATAAACAACTTCTATCCCTTCAGTTAAAGCGCGAGTGTGCCGACCAAATGCGTCATATGACGCAATGCGGGCACTGTGACGCAACCGAGGGTTGCGGCTTCGCGAATATCTATGCGATTCGAGCACCGCACATTGGTTATTGTCCTGCAAGTTACACAGTGAGGAAATTCGAATGAAACTCAATGTGAGAGATGTGATGGTGGCGAACGCGAACTTCTGCAGCCCTGAGTCTAATCTGGCGGAAGTGGCGGCCACTATGTGGAACAACCGCTGTGGCGCGCTTCCCGTAGTCAACGACGCTGGAGATGTAATCAGCATGATCACCGACCGCGATATCTGCATCGCGCTGGGCACTAGAAACCTGAAAGCATCCGACGTCGCCGTCAAGAGTGTCGCGCCTTCGCGGTACTTCCCCTGCACCCCCGACGAGGACGTTCACTCCGCTCTCAAGACGATGGCATCGCAAGCGGTCCGGCGCCTTCCCGTCGTCAACGAGGCTGGCAAACTTGCGGGTGTACTCTCGATTGACGACTTAATTGTTCACTCAAGAGCGGGCTCGGCGATCAACTTCACAGAAATTGTGACAACCTTAAAGGCGATTTGCGCGCATCCCGCGCAGGCTCACCGTGAACTTGCCGCGGTCGCGTTGATTGCGACAAGCAGGTTATGAATCGAGTATCCGAATGGAGGTATTTGTTGAACACCTGGGCGCGGTGCAGTTCGAGATCAAAGCGCGCCAGCACACCGTTATCTGCGACCAGCCGGTCGTCGATGGCGGTTTCGACGAGGGGATGACCCCGCCGGAACTGCTGCTGGCTTCCCTCGGGTCGTGCGCCGCTTACTATGCGGCTCAGTATCTGCGGAAGAAAGGGCTCGCGAAAGAGGGAATACGGGTGCGCGTCACCGCGGGCAAGGTCAAGGACCCGCCCCGGATGGATAACTTCCGCATCGAAGTCGGAACCCCGCTCCCGCTTAACGATGAGCAGCGTAAGGGCCTTGAGGAATCGGTGCGTCATTGCCTGATTCACAACACACTGCTTCATTCCGCGCACCTCGAACTGGCGATCGAAGCTCTGGAACCGGCGGGCCAAAACATTAAAGCGACAAGCACGGTTGAAAGAAGCTGACGCTAGCATACACTTGAGACAACAACCTGTGGCGCGAATAATCCCAGACCCCGACGTGTCGCTCGTTATCATTGATGACAATGCCGGAAGCCTCGAACTTCTGTCCACCGCACTAGAAGGCGCGGGGGTTCGAATCTTTACCGCGCAAGACCCCGAGGAAGGCATTGAGATTGTTTTTCGCGAGCGTCCGCAGATTGTGTTGACCGATTTAGTTATGCCCGGACTCAGCGGCCTCGAGGTGCTGGATCGCGTGGTCGAATTCGACCCCGCTATTGACGTGATCCTGATGACCGCGCACTATAGCAGCGAATCGGCGGTCGAAGCGATTCGCAAGGGAGCGGCGGATTACCTGAACAAGCCGGTATCAATTTCTTCCTTGCGCGAACGGATTTCGAAACTGGTCGACCAGTCCCGGCGGCGGCAGCGAGCGGAGACCATCGAAACCCAGATTCTCGATGACGCTCAGTTTGAGGGGATGGTCGGACGAAGTCCGGCGATGTGGCAACTGTTTTCGCGTATCCGGCGGGTCGCGCCCCATTACCGGACGGTTCTGGTCACCGGCGAAACCGGCACCGGAAAAGAGTTAGCCGCTCGTGCGTTGCATCGGCTAAGTCCAGTGAACAGCGGGCACTTTGTCGTGCTGAACTGTTCGGCGGTTGTCGAGACCTTGTTTGAAAGCGAACTCTTTGGACACGTGCGTGGTTCTTTTACCGGCGCGGCCCAAGACAAGATGGGGCTGTTCGAATATGCCGACAAAGGCACCATCTTTCTCGATGAGATAGGGGACATGCCCGTTGGAACGCAGGCGAAGCTTTTGCGCACATTGCAGAATCAAGAGGTTCTGCGCGTTGGCTCGCTGACTCCCCGCAAAATCGACGTCCGGGTGATCGCGGCCACCCATCGGGACCTCCGGGCGGCTATCGCGGAAAAAGAGTTTCGGGAAGATTTGTATTACCGGCTGTCGATGGTCGAGATACACACGCCTGCCATCGTGGAACGCAGGGAAGACCTGCCGCTCCTGATAAAATATGTTCTCGACAAATTTTCGCGTCAGTTCGGAAAAGATATTCGGGGACTCACTCAGCGCGCGCAGATTATGCTGGCGCGCCATGATTGGCCGGGTAATGTCCGTGAACTCGAAAATGTGCTCGGCCACGGGTGCATGATGGCGATCGCAGAGACCATCGATGTTCAAGACCTTCCCGATTATCTTCGGCTCCAACCAGCAGCCGTTACCCGGACTGGATTCACTCAGGTTGAATCCATCCCCGACACCGCCGATGAAGCCACTTTCGTTTATCACGAGAAGCGCTTGATCTCCGAAGCGCTGGAGAATGCGAACGGAAATCAGTCAAAGGCGGCCCGCGCCCTGCGAATTGGGAGGGACGCGTTGCGTTACAAGATGAAAAAGCACGGTCTCGATCTTCCAATCCCGAAGAACGCCGCCACCTCATAGCTGGGAGCCGACATGGCCCCACATACCACCCAGCCCCCTGACGGAACCGGCCGAATTTCGCTCCGTTCAGTCTCCATGGAGACCTGGATCGCCGTTCTGGCGGTGCTCGGCATCGCTTGGCACTTGGTCGCGCGATACGGAATTCATGTTTCAACACGGACCGCCGGCTGGCCGTTGATAGCCGTCATTGCCCTCGGCGGCGTGCCGCTCGCAGTGACCATGATCCGCGGCATCGCCGCTGGCGAAATCGGGTCGGACCTGCTGGCCGGAATCTCAATCGTGACGTCGCTGATTCTCGGCGAATATCTGGCTGGCTCGGTGATCGTGTTGATGTTGTCCGGCGGCACGGCGCTTGAGCAGTACGCAACCCGCCGCGCGTCCGCCGTCCTAGGCGCGCTGGCCAAGAGAATGCCCCGCGTGGCGCACCGGAAGACAGCTTCGCAGGTGGCGGAAATTGCCATCGACGATTTGCGGATCGAAGACATTCTGGTCGTATTTCCACATGAAACCTGCCCGGTCGACGGCAAGGTGGTCGAGGGTAGGGGATCGATGGATGAATCCTACCTGACCGGCGAGCCTTTTCAGATTTCAAAAACAGTTGGGTCCGAGGTGCTAAGCGGCGCTATAAATGGCGAGGCGGCGTTGACGGTTGAGGTTGCGCGGCTGTCGGCGGATTCGCGCTACGCCAAAATCGTTCGCGTCATGCAGGAGGCAGAGACGAACCGCCCGAAACTTCGACGGATTGCGGATCGTTTAGGGGTCTGGTATACCCTTCTTGCTCTATCCGTGGCCGTTGCCGGATGGATCGCTGGGCGCGACCCCACTCGTTTTCTAGCAGTGCTAGTCATTGCGACCCCTTGTCCCCTGCTGCTGGCGATACCGGTCGCGATTATCGGGGCGATTTCGGTAGCGGCCAGCCGGGGCATCATTATCAGGAACCCCGCAATGCTGGAACGAATCGCTTCCTGCCGGACAGCGATCTTCGACAAAACCGGGACCTTAACCTACGGAAAGCCGGAATTGACCGAGACGTTGTGCGCTCCCGGAATACGGCCGGAGTCGGCGATTCAGCTTGCCGCCAGCCTGGAACAGTATTCAAAGCATCCGCTGGCCTCCGCAATTCTGGCCGCGGCGCGTCGCGGCGGCCTGGTCTTGAGCTCTGTTTCGGAGATCGGCGAGAAGCCCGGTACAGGCTTGAGCGGGCACGTCGGAAAACACAATATTCAAATTACCGGCCGTTCGAAAATGATCGAAAGATCGGCGGACACGGAACTCTCATTGCCGCCCGCTTCGTCGGGTATGGAATGCTTTCTCACAATCGATGGAGACTACGCGGCAAACTTCCGTTTCCGCGATGCGCCGCGCAGCGAAAGCCGGTCCTTTATCAAGCACCTTGCGCCCAAGCACGGCTTGAACCGGGTGATGCTGTTGTCAGGCGACCGCGAGACCGAGGTGCAATATCTCGCAGGCCAGGTGGGAATCACCGAAGCGCACTTCGGCAAGACGCCGGAACAAAAAGTTGCGATTGTCAGTGAAGAATCGAAGCGGGCGCCTACTCTCTTCCTGGGTGACGGTATCAACGACGCTCCGGCCATGCAAGCCGCGACGGTCAGCATCGCTTTCGGCCAGAATAGCGACGTCACGACGCAGGCCGCGGACGCGGTGGTGCTCGAAACATCGCTCCGGAAGGTGGATGAGCTGATTCATATCGGCAGGCGAATGAAGAGGATTGCCCTCCAAAGCGCCGTTGGCGGAATGGCAATCAGCATGGCAGGCATGCTGATCGCGGCCGCGGGATATCTGCCGCCCGTGGCCGGTGCCATGGCACAGGAAGCAATCGATATTGCCGCTGTGTTGAACGCCATCCGCGTCGCGCTGCCGAGTTCGGAGCTAGACGACGATCGAGGGTAGGCGCGCGCTGCGCCGTTGCGTGATTAGGCGCAGTTGTGGGTTACGCTTGGGCGAGCCCGCGCTGGGCGAGAAAGCCTTTCCATTGGACTTCGAACTCGATGGACTGCGTCTGAAGCCCCGATTCAAAGCCCTCCCGATGATGACCCACACAGCGCACGGATCGCGCGGACGCGGTGGAGTCTCGTTTGCAGAGCTATCCTCGGCATGCATCGGCAGACAATTTCCGAACAGCGGCAGGAGGAGATAGTTAAAGCCCAATTTCTGAGCACCAAAGACGGCGCGTGCGATCAGGCCAACGCTTCGCTCCGGTTTCGTGAATTGCTGGAGGCAGCGCCCGACGCAATAGTGGAAGTTGACCAGAACGGCCGCATCCTGCTGATGAACGCAGCCACCGAGTCACTCTTCGGTTACACGCGCGAAGAGCTGATGGGCAAGTCCATCGAAATGCTTGTCCCGCATGGTTCTCGCGATTCCCACGCGGCACTGCGGACGGGTTATTGGGAAAATCCGATTAGCCGGCCCATGGGCACCGGCCGCACGCTCCTCGCCCTGCGCAAGAACGGCACGCAGTTCCCGGTCGAGATAAGTCTAAGTCCAGTGCATTCCGAAGAGGGAGTTTGCGTCGCGGCCATCATTCGCGATGTCACGGAACGCAAGCGGATCGAAGAAGAGATTCGCAACCTGGAGGAACGCTTTAGCCGGGAGCTAACGGCCAAGAACACCGAGCTCGAACGACGGAATCGGGAGGTTGAACGAGCGGACCAGCTCAAGAGCGATTTTCTCGCCAGCATGAGTCACGAGCTGCGCACGCCTTTGCACACCATCATCGGCTTCTCCGAGCTGCTGGCTGAAGAGATTCAAGGTTCGTTGAACGACAAGCAACGCCGATTCGTCGGTCACATCCGTCGCGATTCGCAACATTTACTTGAACTGATCAACGATATTCTCGATCTCAGCAGGATCGAGTCTGGAAAAGTCGAACTTCGTCCTGAGATTTTTCCGGCGTCGGAGGCGTTGAAAGAAGTGGTCGACAGTTTTCGGCCCGCGGCGTTGGGCAAGTCTATCCAAATCGACGAATTGGTTCCGGAAGAGCATCTACTGCTGGCCGATCGCGTGCGCTTCAAAGAGGTCTTGTTCAACCTCATGAGTAATGCGCTCAAGTTTACGCCTTCGGGCGGTCGCCTGAGTGCGGCGATTTGCGGAAGCGATCAGCCGGATTTCTGCTGCTTTACGGTCGCGGATAACGGAGTTGGAATCCCAGCCGACCAGCATGAAGCGATTTTCGATAAGTTTTATCAGATCGGCTCGACAACCAAGGGAGTGCGCGAAGGCACGGGGCTTGGATTGGCCATCACCAAGCATATCGTCGAGATGCATGGCGGGCGCATATGGGTGCACAGCGAACCGGGGAAGGGCAGCCGTTTCAGCTTCACGATGCCGCGCGGTGAACGATGAAAAAGATACTCATCGCCGACGACAAACCCAGCAGCCGTGAACTGATACGGACGCTCCTCGAATACGCCGGATACGAAATTTACGAGGCCGCCGATGGCCAGGAGGCGGTTGAAGTAGCCCGGGCCACCTTGCCGGATCTCATCCTGCTGGACATCCACATGCCGCGACTGGACGGGTATGGCGCGGTGCGCGAGATGCGGCAGGATGACCGTCTGAAGTATTTGCCCATCGTAGCTCTGACCGCGAGTGCCATGCATACGGATCGCGATCGGATCTTGAAAGCGGGCTTCACCGCGCACATCACAAAGCCGGTTAATCTGGCGGTGCTCGGGGAGGAACTGGCGCGGCTGCTTTCCGTCAGGCAGGAAGTCATTTTCCAATCGAAGAGTGATACCGAGTAAGCTGATCGGAGAAGTGAAGTTTCAGGTGTTCAATATTGTCGTAACTGGTGGGGAAGTGACCGAGATCTTTTAGCTTTTCCTGGAATGCCCACAAAGACTTCCAATCATCCGGGCAGACGCTGCCACTCTTGATGTCAGCATTCTTGAAGTAAGTGTAGATGCGGGGTTTGCCGCTCTCTTTAAACTGGCCATAAGCGGTTTCGAACTCCTCCTCGGTGAACTTCCCGGTCTTCGTAAAGAACAGGCACACTACGATGTCGCAAGCTCGGATGGCCTCGTTGTATTCGTCCTGCAAGCGAGTTTCGGACATCGCGTCAAGGAAATTCTCCCATCGAACTACCTCCAAATAGATGCCTCGTTTACGGAACAGGTCGTTTTGCTGGCGAAAGTAGAGCTCGAACGCATCTCTGTCCTCCCGCAGTTCGGACGAGGAGGCGAGAAAAATACGAACGGTGCGAAGGGGGCGGGCGGCTGGTTCGTCGTCTGCCCAAGGCGGCAACTGGTCCACGCGGATGCCGTCCAATAGCTGCAACACGCTCACATCTTCA
>JANYJA010000144.1 GCA_025358575.1 Terriglobia bacterium | reverse complement strand
CGTTTCCACGGCTAAGCCAGTCTTGATGGTGCTGTCTTCGAAGTTGCCTTTGCCGTCGTTCAAATAAAGAATGTTGGTGTCATCCGCAAAATGCGTCTTGAATATATCAAGGCTGCCGGTTAGCCGCACATCGCCAATGCCGACGCCCATGCCCGCCTGCTCCATTCCGTCGTCGCTAAGCGCCGCGCCGCTCACCAAGCCGGCCTCCTCAAAGGTTCCGTCGTGCTGGTTGCGAAACAGCAAGCTCGGTGTTGAATCGCAAGCGACGTAAATATCGGGCCAGCCGTCATTGTCGAAATCAGCGGCGACGACGGTCATCCCGTAACCGGGCTGTGCTTTTGAGATGCCGGCTTCCTTACTGACTTCGGTAAAGGTGCTATCGCCATTGTTCCGGTAGAGCGAGTGCCGCCCAAATGGCAGCCCCCGCGGGCCACAATTTACAGGGATGCCCTTCCAGGTGCAGTTACTGTTGTCGCCGGGCTTCGACGCATGCTCAAAATCAAACTGCAGGTAATTCGACACAAACAGGTCCAAATGCCCGTCGCGATTGTAGTCCACAAAGGAACAACCCGCGCCCCAGCGCGACTCTTTGTCGATGAGCCCCGCCTTTTCCGTCACATCGGTGAACGTGCCGTTGCCGTTGTTGCGGTACAAAAGATTCTGGCCGAATTGCGTGATGAACAGGTCGTCGAATCCGTCGTTGTTGTAATCCCCCACTGTCACGGCGGATGCCCACCCGGAGTGCAGCAGCCCCGCCTTTTCCGTGACGTCCGTAAACGTTGAATCACGATTGTTTTTGTAGAGCCGGTTGCTGGTTCCCGGCGGCGCACCGGATACACGCGACCCGCTCAACACCAGCAGGTCCATCCATCCATCGTTGTCGTAGTCAATGAAAGCGCACCCGCATCCCACCGTCTCAATGATGTAATCCTTGTGATCGACATCGCCGTAGATGATGGGATACTTCAACCCAGCCGGTCGTCCGATATCTTCAAAGCTCGCTAGGAACGGCAGACCCGAAGCTTTGCCGCGCGCCTGGGGCGTCGCTTGCCGAGACACCACTCCTTGCCCGCGCAAGGCTGGAGCCGCGAGAATACCGAGCACCTGCCTGCGAGAAAAAGTCATTGCGCCGGCAGCCGTACGAGCCGGAAACGGTTCTTCTCGACCTCGTTTTTGCGATCGGCCGTAAGCACCTCTTGAAGCTGTTGCGCGGCGGCGCGCGCCTCCTCGTTTCGGTTCAGTCTCCTCAACACCAAAACATATTGATTCAAGGCCACGCGATCACCGGGGTCCAATTGCAGAGCCCGTTTCAATTCGCTGGCGGCCCGGTCCGTTTCGCCTACCTGGAACAGCAGTTTGCCCAACGCTGCATGCGCCTTCGCCAGTTCCGGCTGGAGCCTGACGGCATTCGTCAAAAGCTTGCGCGCTTCCCGCTCTGCCTGGTTGCCGGGATCTTCGGACTTCCGCATGAGCAGATCCGCAAGGAGGAAATTCAGCGTCGCGTCGCCGGGAGATTTTTTCAACCTTGGACGGATCACCGCGATGGCCTGCTCAATCTGATCCTGTTGCCGCAGCAGCAACGATAGCCCCACGTCGCCATAGCTGCGGTCCGGCTGTAACCGCCGCGCGCGTTCAAAATCAGCCGCCGATTGCTCCACATCCGAAGTCTGGGCGGCGATCGCCCCGCGCAGCGTGTAAAGTGCCGCGGAGTCGGGCAGATTGGCGATCCCGGCGTTCACCACATCTTTCGCCACGTCGAACGATTGATGATCCAGACATACCGAAGCAAGGTCGATGTAATTCTGTTCATTCTTGGGATCGAGTTCAGCGGCCTTCCGCAAAGCTGCGATGGCTTCGGGAACCCGATTCTGACTGGCGTAAATGGAACCTCGCAGATTCTCGACCTCTGAGTCCAAACTCAACGCCGCAGCCGCTTGCAGAGCTTCCGCATCTTTTCCCGCCAGATGCAAGGCCAGAGCCAGATCGTACGCCACGTTTTTATTGCCCGGCTGCAGCACGAGCGAAGCACGCAGCCGCTCTACCCCGGACGCTGGCCGGTTGCTAACGATTAGACACTCTCCCCATTGCGCGAGCGCCAGAGAATCATTCGTAATCACAGCCTCCGCTCTCGAAAAATGCGCCATTGCCGCCGCGCAATCGCCCTTTTCAAAGGCCATGGCCCCGGTCATGCCGTGTGCCGCCGCATTGTTCGGCTCCAACTCCAGGACGCGCGTCAAAAACGCCGCCGCTTTCGGATCGTGCCCGCGATAACTAATCTCCGCCGCACCTTCTAACGCCGGGAGAAACTTGGGCGAAATTATCAGCGCTTTTTCCAGACTCTGCAATCCTTCACCGTCACGCCCGAGGCGCCCTAGCGCGATTCCCCGTGCTGCCAGCAATCGTGGGTTCGCGGGCTCATTATTCAGACGCGATTCCACTTGATCGAGAATGCGTTGCGAATCGTCACCGGCCGCCACGGACTGTGCCAGGAAACTAGAGAGAAGGATGGGAAGGAGAAACCACACGCGAGGGTCGTTAACTGAATTTAGGTGGACGGAAAAAGATCCGCCCACCCGCTTATGCTGAAAACCAGTTTATTAGAAAACTAAACGGGCTCCCAACTGAATGATCCTCGGGTCATAGGTGCTGGTCGACTTCCCGAAGTTTGGATCGTTTAAATCTGTGTGAATGCCTTGTAAATTCACGCGATTCAGAACATTGAAGAACTCAAAGCGAAGCTGCAGGTTGAAATCGTCATGAAACGCTTCGAAACGGTTGTTTTTGATTAGACTTGCATCCACGTTGATGAAACCTGGGTTGCGGTAAGTGCCCCGCTTCAGGTTTCCTTCGGTGCCAAGCGCCGGTTGCCCGAAAGCCGAAGCCGGCGCAATGCCGTTGATGTATTGACTCCGGCTAAAGCTGCTTGGTAACGGCGTTGTGGGCGCGTTCGGAAAATCAAAGTTCACGCCATCTGCGTTGTAGTCTCCGCTACCCGGCTTGAAACCCACCACCTTCCCGCTGGCATCGAGCAGCGGAGCAAAAGGTGCCCCATTGAAGATGGTGATGGGGTTGCCGGATTGTAGAATCGTGACCGAGCCGAACTCCCAGCCGCCCAACGCGGTCCTTAGGAACCCGTGACTCGGCCCCGGCAGTTCCCAGGTTGCCGACAGCGAGAAACGATGCCGCGCGTCCCAGTCGGCCGGACCTTCGTACTGGCTGAGGTTGTATTGCGTGGGCACGGCGAATCCGGGGTCCCGATTGATTCGGGAACCCGCTTGTCCGTAGTCCGTTACCTTCGAAAGAGTATACGAAGCTTGCCACGAAGTTCTGCCGAGCACCTGCCGAACCGTCAAAATGGCCGCGTTGTATTTAATGACGTTGCCGTTGGATTCGTAGTAGACCGTGCCGAAACTGGGGTTCAGCCGGTCTAGTTTGCCATCCAGCAGATCGCCCGGAAATCGATTGATGTCGGTGCCGAGCAGCCCGTTGTAGGTGCGCGAGCCGCTATACGTCGCGCCCGCTACCAGTTTCGCCGGAAGCTGCCGCTCCACGCCAACCGTATAAATGAGCGTGCTGTCCGCCTTGATGTTAGGATCGATTCCACCGGCATTCGCGCGCACCCCCGCTAACCCACCGCGCGCGTCGAGCTGACCCGCAGGCAGCGTTGGGAACGGAAATCCAAAGGGCGATTTGTCACTGGTTCCGACGGCGAAATTGGGCCCAATCTTATCGCCTGTCAGAAATGTGGGCGTAATCAGTCCTGGAGGATTCTGACGGATGCGGTTGTCCTCACCGAGCGGAATCCAGTTATGGTACAACCCAAACCCGCCGCGAACGAGCGTGCGGCCCTGTCCGTCCGGATTGAACGCGAATCCTATACGCGGGCTCCAGTTGTTGTTCAACCTTCCCGCATAAGTGTTGCTCACGGTCTTGATGACGCCGTTCGCGACCCGCGCGTTGAGGTCGCTGCCTGGAGCCAGAAACACGTTGCCTTCCTTGCCGGTCTTGGCATCGGGATGCGGATTGCCGTAGTCATCCCACCGGATTCCCATGGTCAATGTCAGCTTGGGATTCACTCTCCACTCGTCCTGCACGAACACTCCAAAGGTGTCGAGAAGATGACGGTAGGCGCCATTTCCCGGCAGACCGGTCACTGGATTGAAGCTCACGCCACTTTCCGAGTACGGCTGGTCGCGAATCAAATCCAGCAGGTTGTTGAATTGGAAGTGGGGACGCTCATACGGTCCTGCAAACTGCGCGTCGTCGTCGCCCGTCCAGTATTCCGCGCCGAGCTTCAACGAATGCCGCCCCTTAACCGCGCTTACCACATCGCGCCAGTTATAGTTATGTTGAATAAACGTTGCCGGTCCCCATGGCCCATTGATTCCTTCGGAACCGTTTACGCCGATATCGGGAACATGGAACGGAATCCCCGCGTGCGCGCCGCTGCTGCCCTGCACACGAATCTGTCCATAGCTGAATTCGTTGAGAATCGTGGGCGAGAAAATGTGCGTCCAAGCGAATTGATAGGCATTGGTGTTATTGTTGCCGATGTCGTAGAAGCCCTTTCGGATCGCGATGTTCTCGGTGTTGAGATTGGTTTTATAAAGACTGAAGTACAGCCGGTCTTTAGAGAAGTACTGATCGAAGCGGAAGTTGTACTGCAGCGCGTTCCGATAGGGGCTGGGCTGGAAAGTCCCGTTCACCAGCACCGGTAAATCGCATGGAATATTGCCGGCCACAGCGGTGCCGCACGAGGTGCCGAAAGCTTGTTGCGCGGTCTCGTTAGTGCCCAGAATCCCCGTATTCGTCAGCGGGTATTGCGTCAGGAGTTTGGTGCCAAGACTATTCGGGAACGCCTGTTGCGCGAACTGAATGAACTGCGGGCTCTCGAAAACGTGCACGGATGTTGCCTGGGACACTTGAGACCGAAGCGGTTCCACGGAAGCGAAGAAAAACGTGTGATTCTTGATAATCGGGCCGCCGAAGGTTGCCGAAATATCATGCTTTTTGAACGGCTGGTATTTGGACGTAAATTCCGTGCGCGCGCGCAGGCTCTGGTTGGTAAAAAAGTAAGCGCCCGTGCCGTGATAGCCGTTGGTGCCAGACTTTGTCGTAATCGCGACCTGCACGGAACTCCCGCGGCCATTCTCCACATTGAAGGTGTTGGTCTGAACCGACATCTCCTGCACGGAGTCGGGATTGGGCGTCAGATTAGCCGTCCCCTGAAGAATGTTGCTGGTGATGTTCAGGCCGTCGATGGTGAACTGGTTGCCGCTTTGATTGCGCCCGTTACCGCTGGCGTCGACAGTCTTCTCGGTAGAGAAGTTATCGGGCGCGTCGCCGGGTGCGCCATTTCCAACCGCGCCATGCCCGGTGATTCCGGGCGCCACGGCCACCAGGCTTAAGAAATTCCTTCCTTGCACCGGGAGATCCTGCAACTGTTGAGTCCGGATGGTCGTTTCAAGCCGCGAGTCGTCCGTAGCGATCGCCGGAGTGTCGGCCGTGACCACGACTTGGGTGTTTGCGCCGGCCACGGTCATAATCATGTTTAGCGCCGCGCTCTGCTCCGTGAGCACCGTGATGCGCGATGTCGCCGCATTGAAACCCGATTGCTCCGCCGTAACTTCGTAATCGCCAGGAGGCAGGCTGCTGAAACGATAGATGCCGGAGTTGTTCGATTTCGTCGTGGCTGTTACGCCGGTTTGCAAGTTCTTCACCCGCAAAGTAACACCGGGTAACACACCGCCGGACTGATCTTGCACTGACCCTTGGATGTTGCTGGTAAACTGCGCAAAGGCCGATCCTGTGCAAATCAGTAAAAGCACGCATGTAATGATCCCCAAAGTGATTTTCCGCATATGGAAGCGACCCTCTCTCTGGTTTCCGGCTAACGTCGGAAACGGTTACGTGTTGTTACTTATATAATCATTCCTTCCTCATGTCAAGAATGATTCAACACCCTGTTTTGGACAAATGTGGACGGGCGGGCGCTTATACTAAGGGCTTTCGCGAACGCTAATGTCCACCATCCGGGATGTCGCCAAAAAAGCAGGCTTGTCCGTTGCAACGGTTTCGCACGTGATCAACGGCACGCGGCCGGCGCGGCCGGAAACCCAGGAGCGCGTCCGTTCCGCCGTTCGCGAACTCGGCTATTCCACCAACCGGGCGGCGCGCAACCTCTCCGCTGGCAAGAGCAGTTTTCTGGGGCTGATCATCTCGGACCTCCGCAACCCCTTCTTCCCGGAAGTCACTTCCACCTTTCAGGATCAAGCGCTCCTGCATGATATGGAGCCAATTGTTCTAAACACGAACTATGACGTTCAGCGCACGCTTAGCTGCGTACGCCGGATGGTTAGCCTCCAAGTTCCTGGCGTCGCCATTCTGACGTCTCAGATCGATCCTTCCGTGATTGATATGCTCGCGAGCAAGAAAATCCCCGCGGTTTATCTCGACCTCGGAAGAGTCGACCCGTTCATTAGCAACATATCCATTGACTACGAGAGCGGGATCGAGGAAGCGCTCGCGCACATTACGGAGAATGGACACCGCCACGTCTGTTTTATCGGCGGCCCGCCGCATCTGCACTCCGCCCGTCGCAGGAAGAAAGCTTTTCTTGAGTGCGCCAGAGCCCGTAACCTGGAGGTGACAGCCGCCATCGACTCCGATTTCTCCGTTCGGGGCGGCTACTATGCATGCTCCAAACTATCGGCCACGCGCGTGGCCACCGCCATTGTCACCGGCAATGATCTAGTGGCGATTGGTGCCCTTCACTGCCTCTACGATCGCGGCGTTCGGGTCCCGCTAGATGTCTCCGTGGTAGGTTTTGACGATATCTCTTTTGCGCAGTACACCCAACCCGCTCTGACTACGGTGGCCGTGCCTCGGGAGGAGATTGGCCGCGTTGCCTTCCAGGCGCTCTGGGACATGATCTCCAATCCTTCGCTCCCAGGGAAGCAATACTGCGTCGAAACTGCTCTGATCACCCGGCAATCGACTGCCAAGGCGCCACACCTCGACTCGCCGTGAACTTGAACCACGAATCTGATTGGCTGTCGAGTCGCGTCCGGCGCAATCCGTCAATTCCGCGATGACGTCAGTTTCGTTCATTCATCACGAGTTTACACGTCGTGATCGCCTGGCCTACATGCCGCTGCGTGTGCTCGGCAATGTGGATGAGCAGCCCGACTACTGTTGTCGGTAGGCGCTGGCGACCCACAAAACGGGTGTCAAAGAAAGTTGCTGGATCAATTGACCGAACCGTTTCCTCGAAGCGCGTAAAGCTCGCGTCAAGGCCCGAGAGAAGTTCTTCCCGGCTTGCACCGGGAGTCTTTTCAAAAGCCAAGGACGCAATTTGGGCTTCAGTGAGGGGGCCGCCCGAAAGATACGTCGTCAACCGGTCGACGCTGCCTGCGATGTGTCGCAAATGGAACCCTACCGAAGCCAGTTGATGCGGGCACGACCAAATTTCAGCGTAAGAAAGCGATTCAGTAAAGCGATACAGATCCTCGCGAGCCTGTTGAAGCGCGTGCAAAACCGCCGCAATCACCGGATCGGCATCGAGCCGCTGCCCGCGCAGCCAAGGCTCGGGAAGCGCGGCGCTCACTTACGCTGAATGGCGACTAGTTGTTCTAAGTCGCGCAGTTCCGTCGGGTAATCACCGGTGTAACACGCATAGCAATATTCGTGGCGTGTGTCGTCAACGGCTTTTCGCAGACCACCCAGCGAAAGATAGCCTAGTGAATCCGCCTCGACGAACCTGCGGATTTCCTCGACGGTGTTATTCGATGCGATTAGCTCATTCTTCGTCGGCGTGTCGACACCGTAGAAACAAGGCGAGATTGTCGGCGGACACGAGACCCGAAGATGCACTTCGCGTGCGCCGGCGTTGCGAACCATGCGAACAATCTTACGGCTGGTGGTTCCGCGCACAATGGAATCGTCCACCAAAATCACGCGTTTACCTTCAAGCAGATGCCGCACCGGGTTCAGCTTGAGCTTGACGCCGAAATCGCGAATGGCTTGCGACGGTTCAATGAACGTGCGGCCTACGTAGTGATTGCGAATCAGGGCCTGACGAAACGGCAGACCGGATTCGGTGGAGTAGCCAAGAGCCGCAGCGACGCCCGAATCGGGCACAGGCACAACGATGTCCGCATCCGCGGGAGCTTCGCGCGCCAGAAGCCGCCCCAGATTCTCCCGCGATTCTTCCACCGGACGCCCGAACACAATCGAATCGGGGCGCGAGAAGTACACATGCTCGAACACGCATTGCGAAAGCGGGCGCTTCGGCGCATAGCGCTCGCGGGTCACCCCTTCAGGCCCGATGATCACCATCTCACCCGGCTCCACGTCGTTCAGGTACACGGCGTCAATCAAATCGAAAGCGCAGGTTTCGGACGCGAAGACATGCGCAACTTTACCCTTCAGCGCCATCTGTCCCATCGCCAGCGGACGGAATCCCTGCGGGTCGCGCGCCACGATAATTCGATCTTCGGCCAGAAACACCAGCGAAAACGCGCCCTCAAGTTGGAGCAGCGCATCGCGTAACGCCCCAGCCAGCGTGCGTTCCGCCGAATGCGCGACCAAGTGCAGAATCACTTCGGTATCGCTGTTTGCCTGGAAGATAGCCCCGCGTTGTTCCAAATCGCGCCGAAGTTCCTGCGCGTTTGTGATATTGCCATTGTGCGCCACCGCAATGCGCCCTTTGTTGCACGAAACCGAAAATGGTTGTGCATTCAGCAGCGCCGTGTCACCCGCAGTGGAATAACGGGTGTGGCCGATTCCAATGTCGCCCGGAAGATCGCGCAACACTTCGGTTGTGAAAATATCCGCGACGTGCCCCATGGCCTTGTGATTGTAGGTATCGCGTCCGTCGCTGGTCACAATTCCAGCGCTCTCCTGACCGCGATGCTGCATCGCATACAGAGCTAAGTAAGCGAGCTTGGAAGCTTCCGGATGCCCGTAAATAGCCACGACGGCACATTCTTCACGAAATTTATCGAACATATTTTTTAAACATGCAGGTGAGTGCCGTTTGGAAAAAGCAAGGGTTCGAGAGTGGAAAAAAGGTGTGCAATCTCGTTATCGATCAGCATTTGCTCTCGATTTCGAATTTGTAACCGCTCTTTCATTGTAACGCCAATGCGGACGCACTCTACACGGAATTCCTGGGCAATCCCTGCAACCTTTTGAGGCTGTTTCGAGGTCACGATAATGCGAGATGGCCCCTCGTGAAACAGCAGCATTTCGGGTGCGAGCGCCGAATCGAGCGAGATTGACGCACCGTAAGCAACGCAGCATTCTCCGGCCGTGACGGCAAGCCCGCCATCGCTACAATCGTGCGCCGATTCCACCAGACCGGCGTCGATCATGGCCCGCATCGCGTCATGAACGCGTTTCTCATAACCAAGATCCAGAGCGGGCGGAAGGCCCCATAGCGTGCCATAAATCACCTTGGCGTACTGGCTCGAACCGAACTGGGTCTCGTTGGAGTTCCCGATACCGCCGAGCAGCAGAATCTGAGCGCCCTCGCTCTGGAACCCGGTCGGGATGGGCGGGCGTGTCGGCAACAGACCCACAATGCCGAGCACCGGCGTCGGATAGATCCCTTCGCCCAGCGTCTCGTTGTAAAGGCTCACGTTGCCACCGGTAATCGGAGCTTCGAAGAACGCGCACGCTTCGGCGATCCCCTCGATCGCCTCCACAAGCTGCGCCATAATCTCAGGCCGCTCTGGGTTTCCGAAGTTCAGATTGTTCGTCGTCGCGACCGGCATCGCGCCAACCGTCGCGAGATTGCGGCAGCATTCCGCCACCGCCAGCTTGGCCCCCTCGCGCGGGTCCAGATAGCAGTAGCGGCCATTGCCGTCCAGCGACATCGCGACCGACGTGCCCGTTTCTTTGATCCGCACAATCGCCGCATCGCCGCCCGGAACGGTCAGCGTATTCGTGCGGACCTGATAATCGTACTGCTCCCAAATCCAGCGCTTCGAGCAAATGTCCGCCGATTGCAAAAGCCGTTGAAGCGCAATGGTGTGATCCGCCAACGGCGTGGGCTTCTCGGACGGGGCACGCGGCACCGCCAGCGGCCGCGTATGCGGACGGTCGTACAGAGGAGCCTCGTGCGCCAGGGCGGAATTCGCAATCTCCGCCACCACTTCGCCATGGTGCCGCACGCGCAGCAGACCGTCCGGAGTCACCGTGCCGATAGTGACCGCATCCAGCCCCCACTTCCGGAACACCGCGAACACGTCTTCCTCGCGGCCCTTTTCCGCCACCAGCAACATGCGCTCCTGCGATTCGGAAAGCATCATCTCGTACGCCGTCATGCCGGTTTCGCGCTGTGGCACGCGGTCGAGATCCATATCGATCCCCACGTCGCCGCGGCTGCCCATTTCGCATCCCGACGATGTCAGCCCCGCCGCGCCCATATCCTGAATCCCGACAATCGCGCCCGTCTTCATCGCTTCGAGACAAGCTTCCAGCAGCAGCTTTTCGAGAAACGGATCGCCCACCTGCACATTGGGCCGCTTCTGTTTCGATTCCTCGGTGAACTCGGCGCTCGCCATCGACGCGCCGTGAATCCCGTCACGCCCGGTCTTAGCTCCTACATAGATGACCGGGTTCCCAATGCCGCTCGCCTTCGCGTAGAAAATTTCGTCCTTCTTGCACACGCCCAGAGCGAACACATTCACCAGCGGATTCCCGTTGTAGCAAGTCTCGAAAATACACTCGCCGCCGATGGTCGGGACGCCGAAACAGTTTCCATAATGTGCAATTCCCGAAACCACACCTTCCACAATGCGGCGATTCCGCGCGCCCACAGTGGGATCGTCAAGCGGTCCGAACCGCAGCGAATCCAGCACCGCGATGGGACGCGCGCCCATCGTGAAAATATCGCGCAAGATACCGCCAACACCCGTCGCCGCCCCTTGAAAGGGTTCGATGAAGCTAGGGTGATTGTGCGATTCAATCTTGAATGCGATCACGTAGCCGCCGCCGATATCAATGATGCCCGCGTTCTCGCCCGGACCCTGCACCACCAGCTTGCCGCGCGTCGGCAGCTTCTTCAGATGCAGCCGCGAACTCTTATACGAGCAATGCTCGCTCCACATTACGCTGAAGATGCCGAGCTCGGTGTAACTTGGTTCACGCCCCAGCAGCGAGACAATTTTCTGGTACTCCGCTTCAGTCAACTGATGAAGCGCAATCAGGTCGGGTGTAATCGTGGTCATCGGGCGGCGGGGACGGCCGAAAGCAGGCCTTGCAGAATGGCGAGGCCGTCGGTCGAGCCCATCAGCGGGTCGCAGGCGCGCTCCGGGTGCGGCATCAATCCGAGAATATTTCGCTGCGCGTTGAGAATGCCCGCGATATCGCGCAGCGAGCCGTTGGGGTTCTCGACATACCGGAACGCCACGCGATCTTCACTATCAAGCTCGTCCAAAGTTCGGTCATCGGCGTAATAGCAGCCTTCGCCGTGAGCGATTGGAATGCGCAGGACTTGCCCGCGCGCGAGATTCGCGGTGAAAGGGGAGTTAGCGGTTTCGGTCCGCAGCCGCACTTCTTCGCAGCGAAATTTCAATCCGGCATTGCGGATAAGACCGCCGGGCAGCAGTCCCGCTTCCACCAGAACCTGAAACCCGTTGCAGATGCCGAGCACCGGACCGCCCGCCGCCGCGAATTTCTTGATGGCCGACATGATGGGCGCGAAGTGAGCGATGGCGCCGCAGCGCAGGTAATCGCCATACGCAAATCCGCCCGGCAATACCACGGCATCAATGTTCGCTAAGGACGTGTTTTCGTGCCAGATGTACTCCGCCGTGCAGCCGGGAATCTGGTTCAAGGCGTACCACGCGTCGTGGTCGCAGTTGCTTCCTGGGAAGACGATGACGCCTGCTTTCATGGAGTGCTTCCAGTTTAACAAGCGCGCTAACTTGTAGTTGTGACGCGTGATTTGGTGCTCACGATTGCGCGGGAATGCGGATTCGAACTGGCGGGCATCGCCGCCGCCGTTCCATCGATCGATTCCGCGCGCTATCATGCGTGGGTCGATTCCGGCATGGCTGGCGCCATGAGCTACCTCACCGATCGGCGCGCGACCGTGCGTGGCGAACCGCGAAATCTGCTCAACTCAGTCCAATCCATTCTCTGCGTCGGAAAGCTCTACAACGGTCCCGAGCCTAATTCCACGCGCTTTTCCGAAAGCGGCCGCGCCTGGATATCCCGTTATGCCTGGGGCGACGACTATCATGAAGTTCTTCGCGCCGGACTCACCCGTGTCGTCGATCGTCTTCGCGGACACACCGATTTTGAATACAAAATCTGCGTCGACACCGGCCCTTTACTTGAGCGCTCTTACGCGCGCGAAGCTGGTCTCGGATGGATTGGCAAGAACACCTGTCTTATCAATCAGCAGAGCGGCTCGTGGTTCTTCCTGGGCGAATTATTGCTCTCCCTCTCTTTGGAAACCAACACTCCGCCCCCCGACCGATGCGGCACTTGCACGCGCTGCATCGAGGTGTGCCCCACCGATGCCATCGTGCCGTTTGAAGGCCGCTACAGCGTCGATTCGCGTCTCTGCATTTCGTATTTGACGATCGAACTTCGCACCGGAATTCCGGAAGCTCTCCGCCCCAACATGGGAAATCACGTCTTCGGATGCGACATTTGCCAAGACGTCTGCCCGTGGAACAGCCGCGCACCCAACGACGCCGACTCTGAATTCGCCCCGCGCCATTTTGCCCCGCCGCTCAACGAACTCGCTTCCATCACCGAAGCCGAGTTCCGCACCGTGTTCGCCGGATCGCCAATCAATCGCGCCCGTTACTCGGGCTTCCTCAGAAACGTCGCCATCGCGATGGGCAACAGCGGCGAACCTCGATTCCAGGAGCATCTAGTGCGCCTCGCAAAATTCCCCCAAGCCATCGTCTCCGACGCGGCACGCTGGGCGCTGGAACGTGCCCAATGACTCGGAACCAAAGGCTCACGGGGGCTGCGTTTCTGCTAGTCGGCAGCGTTTCGTTGGTGTTGATCAGCGGCCTCGATTACCAATCCTATTGGTTCCTCGCCCGCGCGGCACCGCCGTTGAAACTCGTTCCCGCGATTAGAGTGACTTCATTAACTGCCTGCGCATTACTCTGCGTTCTCTTCGGCGGCCAACACTTCAATCCCCGAGACGGGACACACCCTGGCGTACTGTTTGGATCGCCGCAGCGTCGTGGCTTTGCGGCGGAATCGTCGCCCTACTTAATCTTCCGCATTTGGACTCCCACTCTACAGGCTTGCCGATTGGCGCCATCGGAGCCTCGGGTCTATTATTTAGCGTTCAGCATTTTCGATATCAAGCTTGGCGCATCACGCAGGCATCACTTATCCAGGTCGCCTCCACCATCTTGCTCGGCCTCTGGCGAGCATGGAGCGGCAGCTTATGGGTTCCCGTCTCGCTGCATCTTGCTAACAACGTCGTCACGGTCGTCTACCAGACCTCTCGGTGATTGGTGCTCGGTTTGATTGACTAACTGCGCGGAAGACTATACTCCATTTTGAGCCTTGCTCCGGCGCCTTTCGGAGGCGAATCAATGACTGTGTCCGTCGCCAGCATCATCGATTTCATCAACTGGCAGCACGTCAGCATCCTGTGGGCTTTTCCGGGATACCCTCCGACGTTGTGATGGAGGTCACCCGCGCGGACTCGTAGCCAAAGATTTCCCTCGGCTGACAACTTTGGCGACCAATCTGGTACCCGGCGTCCGGGAGCATCCGCCACATAAACGTCCCTGCCGCAGACTAATCGGCGGATTTGCGGTTGACGGGACCCGCACCCAGTTTTCAAACTGCTTTTTCACCGCCCTTAATCGGGCGAACCAGAAGCGTTACGACAAAGCCCACAACCAACAGACCTGCAAGTACGTGCAGCGGCAGATCGTAAATATTCGCCTTCGACATTCCCGGCTTGAGCGCAGCCTTGCTGCGCCTTGATAGCTCAGTAATGATGACGGGACCCGTGATCGCGGCCGCGCTCCACGCCGTCAATACGGCACCATGAATGGCACCCACATTGTAGGGACCGAATAGATCCGCCAAGAATGCAGGGATCGTTGCAAATCCGCCGCCGTACATCGTCAGCACGATGCAGAGTGCGATTTCAAAAAACAACCATTGTCCGCGGGGTCCGAATCCAGGAATCAAGAGGAAAAGACCAAATTGAACTAGAAAGAACACTAAATACGTCGCCCGCCGGCCAATGTAATCCGACAAGGAAGCCCAGAAAAATCTTCCGCCTGCGTTAAACAGGCTAATCAGAGAAACAAGGGCAGCAGCCTGGGCAGGTGTTCGTCCAAACATGTCCTGCACCATCGGACTCGCCTGAGCCAGGATTCCTATTCCCGCAGTCACGTTGATAAACAGAATGGCCCACAGAAGATAGAACTGAGGTGTTCGGATGGCCTGGTTTCGGGAAACGCTTCGATGCGCGATCATGGCGCCGCGCTTCTCCGACGAACTCCAGCCCGGCGGCGTCCAGTCTGTGGGAGGGCGCCTGATTAACCTTGCCCCGAGCATCATGATGGCGAAATATCCCGCGCCTAACAGGCCCACTGTCGCGGCCACGCCGATATTTCCAATTAGCCATGCGTTAAGATAACCGGCGATAAAGGCACCGCCTCCAAACCCCATCACGGCCATCCCGGTTGCCATCCCGCGCCGGTCTGGAAACCATTTGACCAGCGTGCTTACCGGTGAGATGTACCCTAAACCGCAACCGATGCCGCCGATCACGCCCATGCCAATAAACACGAGCGATGAATGCTTGGTGTAGAGTCCGAATCCGCCGATCAGCAGGCCGGTGCCAAAGGAAATTGCCGCCGCGGTTGCGGCGATTCGGGGCCCGCGACGCTCGACCCAAGGTCCTCCGAATGCCGCGCTCAAACCGAGAAGGACCAGCGCTGTCGTGAACGTCGTATAAGGCGGGCTGAACCAAGCTGGATCGCCCGAGAACAGATTTTTGATGGGCCTGTTGAACGTGCTCCACGAGTACACCGAGCCAATGCAAATGTGAATCGCGATGGCGGCGAGGGGGATCAGCCAACGATTGAAAGTTATCGAGGTGCCGTTCGGAGCCGCAGCGGCCTCAGGCATAACTCCAGAATCTATCACACGAATTTTTAAGCACGATGACCGGGTGCCGACACAGAGTCGACCCGCCGACCATACCGAAGCGTGAGTCGATCGCATCCATGAGACTAATAGTTTACGATTGAGAGGACCTTGACCCGGACTGCGATCGCATTCTTAACCTTAATTGGCACTGGCGTTGCCGCTCAGGAGGGGTGGCCTGTTTATGGCCACGATGCAGGCGGGGCTCGTTACTCGCCGCTACGCGAAATCAATACTGGCAACGTAACTAGACTTAAACGGGCCTGGGTCTATCACACGGGCGACGTTACACCACTCGCCAACGACGCCCCGCGCGGGCAGCATCAAATTGCGTTCGAAGCGACTCCGCTAGTCATCGACGATGTCATGTATCTGGTAACGACAGCGAATCGGATTGTCGCGCTGGATGCGAACACGGGGCACGAGATATGGACGTTCAGCCCGTGGAGCCGAAGGAAGCGGCCCGCGCATGACAAGCCAAGTCGAGGTTTGAGCTATTGGCCTGGGAATGCGGGAGTGCCGCCGCGGATTTTGGCGGGGACGTCGGACGGAAGATTGATCGCTCTGAACGCTCGCACGGGCCTTCCAGTTCCGGGCTTCGGTGACGAAGG
The DNA here is from genome assembly GCA_025358575.1 of Terriglobia bacterium. Lineage (GTDB taxonomy): Bacteria > Acidobacteriota > Terriglobia > Bryobacterales > Bryobacteraceae > JANYJA01. The sequence continues at coordinate 54,566 of JANYJA010000144.1, read as the reverse complement.
CGAGATCGATCTTAGGCAGGGCGTAGCAGACTCGTTTCCCAACGCTAACTATGACGTGACCTCGCCTCCGGTGATTTATCGAAACATGGTGATCACCGGAGCCGAAGTACCCGAATCTCCAGGCCTCGGTCCCAGCGGAGATGTTCGCGCCTTCAATGTTCAGACTGGGAAAGTGGTTTGGAGATTCCACACGATTCCGCAACCCGGTGAACCGGGTCACGAGACATGGAAGGGCAACGGATGGAAGGAACGGACTGGCACGAATGTCTGGTCGATTATGACCCTCGACGAAGAACGCGGACTGCTGTTTTTGCCCGTGGGTTCTCCGGCCTATGACTTTTACGGCGGTGACCGGAAAGGCCAAAATCTCTATGGTGACTCGCTGGTAGCGCTGCGCGCGGAGACTGGAGAAGTGGTGTGGCACTACCAGTTTGTTCATCATGACGTGTGGGATTACGATCCTCCGGCCCCGCCGGCCCTGATCACGGCGCAGGGAAAGCCCGCCGTAGTGGAAGTAACTAAGATGGGCCTGGTCTTCATTCTGGATCGGCTGACGGGCAGGCCGCTGTTTGACGTGACGGAAACCCCCGTGCCGCAGAGCCAGGTTCCGGGTGAAGAGACATGGCCGACGCAACCGGTCCCGACGAAGCCCGCGCCGCTTTCGCGCAGCACCATGACGGCAGGGGACTTGACTACGGTCACCGCCGAATCACATCGCTATTGCGCGGAGTTATTCGCTAAGTTAACGACGCGCGGTCGATATACGCCATTTGATCTGACGCCTACGCTGGTCTTCCCGGGCACTCTCGGAGGAGCTACTTGGTCGGGCGTGTCCTACGATCCTGAACGGAAATTGATCTTCGTGAATGCGAACGAAGTGGGCGCGATCGGGCAGTTGACGAAGCAACCCGAGGGCGCGCGGAACGCGTATGAACGGACCAGTCCGCTGGGAGGCTATGCGCGGTTTTGGGATACCAATCACTACCCGTGCCAGCAGCCGCCGTGGGGAACGTTATCGGCGATCGACGTGGATACGGGCGAGACGGTTTGGAAAGTGCCGCTCGGCATCACCCGCGCTCTGGAGAAGGTGGGGATTCGGAATACGGGAACGCCCAACATCGGCGGTTCGATCGCCACCGCGGGCGGTCTGGTGTTCATAGGAGCTTCGGCTGACGAACGGTTCCGCGCATTCGACGCGGCAACTGGAAAAGAGCTGTGGACAGCCACACTTGACGGCAGCGCTTACGCCACGCCCATCACTTATCGCACGAGCAAGGGTCAGCAGTTTGTCGCGGTTGCCGCGGGTGGGGGCGGTTTTTTCAGCGAGCAAACGGCAGACACAATGATCGCGTTTTCACTGGCCGAGCCGCAAACAGTCGGCAAGTTAGCGCCGAAGCCGCTTTATCGCGATCCGGTATACGACGGAGCCGCCGACCCGGTGCTGGTGTGGGACAGCGCGCATAGCCGTTGGCTGATGTTCTACACGAACCGGCGCGCGAGGGCGCCGAATCTGCAAGGCGTTGCTTGGGTTCACGGGACGCGGATCGGTGTCGCCGAAAGTCGCGATGGCGGCGCGCAGTGGAATTATATCGGCACCGCGCAGATTCCGTACGGCAAATCGGACTATACGCACTGGGCTCCGGAAATCATCACGCACGACGGGCTTTATCACATGTACCTTAGTATCGTTCCCGGAACATTCAATAGCTGGGACGCCGCTCGCGACATAATTCATCTGACCAGCAATAATCTGAATGACTGGAAGTACGAATCCACCTTACAACTGGGATCAGACCGTGTGATCGATCCCAGTGTTATACAACTCCCCAACCAAAACTGGCGTATGTGGTACAAGAACGAGCGCGCAAAAGACGGCACTATTTACTACGCCGATAGTCCCGATCTTTATCATTGGACCGGTAAAGGCGTGGCGTTGCCCGGCTCCCGCGGCGAGGGACCCAAGGCGTTTCGATGGAAGGATAGTTACTGGCTTATTGTGGATGCCTGGGGCGGATTTGAAGTGTATCGTTCCGACGATTGCCTGCTCTGGATCTTACAGGATCGGCGGCTGCTGCAAGAACCTGGGACCATCGCAACGGACCGGACTAAAGGGAACCACTGCGATGTTGTGGTTAGTGGAGACCGGGCTTACATGTTCTACTTCACGCATCAGGTGGGTCTGGACGCGGAAGGCAAAGGTCCGGGGTGGGAAAAGCATACAGACATCCAAGTGGTGGAGCTGGAATACCAGGAGGGCAAGTTGCGTTGTGACCGGGACCAACCGGCGCACATGAATTTGCTCGGGGTCAGCGCCTCACGCCCGCATCAATAAGGGCTTTCGCCCACGCGCGGCAGCCTTCTTCCGTGGACGCCAGGAAATGGGCGCCGAAGATTTTTGTCGGCTTTCGCGCCCTTTTTTGTCTCGTACTGCGCTAAGTATATTGTGGAGAGCATGAAAGTGAGGGCGATACTTCTTGGAATTGCGGTGTCAGCCGTGATTCGTGCCCAAGCGATCCCGCCGTGTCCCCCTCCAGGGGTTGGCTTAACGAGAACCCAGTATTGTGCCTTAGTCGGGGTTGTCGATGGGCGGCTCACGATTTTACCTGGCGACCGCTTTGCCATGAGCCCGGCATTTGCTAAGGGCTTGGCAAGGGGCGTGACGCTCGCGAACGCGAAAGAGGCTGTACGCAAGATCGTGGCAGAAAAACTGTTGGCCTTGCCCAAGATCTACCTGTCGGGTCTTGCGACTGGAGAAACAGACGCAGCGCTTACGGACGCCGCGACCGATGGTCTGAGAAAGTTTAATGGCTCATGGGCTAAATACGCGATTGAATATTTGGAATGGCAGAATAAGAATGCCGGTCGCATGGACCCGGGGGCGGTGTTTGGGGCGTGCCTCAGCCCGCTATTGCAGCAGGAGGATAGTTCCGCGATCCTCAATGACGACCCAGGAATCGACCCAGCTATTGGATATATAAGCTTTTCAATCCTTGATCCATTTGCGTCAAACTCGGTGCAGATTCGCCTGCCGGGAATGGCCGAAGCGCGGAAGTCTAGGCGGCAGGCTGAGATCAAAAAACACTTGCGCGGACTGGATGGAAAGCTCTGGTCCAAAGCCAGCATTCTGCACGCCCTGGGTCCGCTATATCAGAATCTGGGTCTGGATCCACAAATCACCGTCACCAGCCGGGACGAGACAATATCGATTACAGAGGGAACTCAATTTTCATCAATCGTCTTTTCGAACGAAGTCCAAACGGGAGATATCGACAGTGTCCTGTGGAATGTGCTCGCCACGGAAGAGTTTCGCAAGGCAATGGCGAATCGCGAAGAATGGGTCGGCGACCGCACGCTTCGCTACAAAGACCTAGGCTACGCGACTGGCGATGAACCGTATGTCAACCAATACAATTTGCAGATAGAGCAACTACTGCTTGCGCAGCAGGGCTGCTCGATGACGTTGCAGCCGAGCAAACAACAAGGCGTGAATCAGTATGTAGACATGCGGATACAAAAGGCCTCTGCAAAACCAAAGGCCACAAGCGTGGAAGATTCCAAGACGAGACCGGACACTGGGATAGTCGATCCGATGGAGCCGGCGAATCGCAACCAACAGCAGGTCAAAGATCGTCCGCGACGTGTGGGTTTGCAACTGACGTTTAAGCCGGGACAGGGGATTAGCGCCACCGGATTATTTCAGATATCAAGAGTTAAGTGGCCTTTGCCAAATGGAGCTCTTTCTCTTAAAGGCGGTGGACCGTCAGGGAATCTCATTTCCGGTAATTATTTTGCCGATTTTTTGAACTTCTCGAAGTTTCGACAGCGAGTAGCCATGAGGTTGAATGGGTCACAGGTAGTCACGAGGCAACGAATCCTGGCAGGCCGCAAGGTGGATCAGACTGACACCGGAGGGTTGGGGCATTTGGAATGGCAGCCCTTTCGAAACTGGAACGGGGCCGACTTACGATTTTGGTTTGATGGCAGCCGGACGACGGTGAAATTAGCCAGCAACACGGCAAGTCTCTCTAAGCAGAACCTAACCGCGGCCGATTTTGGCGCGACTTACTATCTGCGTAGTGTGGAGTCGGAGTATCCCCAACAGACCGTTATTCTTCCGCACGTGAAGATGGGACTGGGAATTTCGGCGACCGAGAGGCCATTCGCCCACACTACGATTGTCGTCAGGCATCAACGTAGTTTCGACTCTTTCAAATATGACTTCGCGGGAAGATTTGAGAGTGCGACGCGTTCGACCCCAATATTCGAACAACCTTCTTTCGGTGGCGTGGACGTGGTGAGGGGCTTCCGGGCGGATGATGGGATCGGCCGTCAACTATGGAGCGTGCAAAGCGAACTGCTACATCCGTTGCCAGGCCTTGGCGCCATGAGCGTGAGAAACACCAGACTGCGGCAGATTGTTAGCGGCCTGCAACTGGCATGGTTCTACGACGTGGGCGGTGTTTATCAGACTACATCGTCCGCACCTGGGGCGCGATCGGGAGCCGGCACGGGGGTGCACCTTGACATGAAGCTCGCGGTGCTCAAGTTCGACTGGGCGTATGGATTCGGCGAGGCAGCGAGCCGGGGACCGAAGGGAAAGTTCTATTTTGGCATTCAGTTGAACATTCCAGAATAAGTTACAGCGGGCCACGCGGGCATTCGTGGCAGGAGAGACAGCGATGGCAAACTTTACGCTCACAAGTGGAGCAAACACATTCGATTTCGATCCCGCCGGAGGCGTCTCCTCGGGGGGGGCAGCAGCGGTTTCATGGACCACCAACGAGAAGAACCAGATCGTCGTGACAAAAGCGGACGGCACCTTGTTGCCGTTCGACGTCGATTGGATGTTTAACGACAAGAATCAACTCACAATCCAGACGGGCGGCGCGGAGGTCTTTAATTTCGCAACGGCGCCCGGGCTACGAAATTTGTTCACCACGGTCTCTTGCGTAATGCAGGTGAGACCCGATAGGCTCAGCTCGTTCGTTTTCACACTCCGAGGCGATTGGGATTTAGACGCCGACCACAACCTCACGTTCACAGTGAACGCGAAGGTTTCAAAATTAAATGGCTTTGTGAGCGACCCCATTGGGCGTTTCATTTACCACTTTGCCAATCTGGATAACGTGCTCCAGACGAACGTGCTTGGATTTGCAGGTTCATGGCAGAGCAAAACCGCAACCGATGGAACTCCGTTACTTGAATTTCATTATCGAAAAGAGCCGAAACCCGATGGGACGAGTGGTGGCGACGGCGTCTTTGATCTGCCAAAAGCGGTGGCCGTTTCGCATGGCACGAATCAGCTTTCATACACTTACAACAAGGGAAATAAGACTTTGAGCATCAGTCTTCAGGGAACTCTGATGATCGGGCCCGATTTCCAACTGACCTACGTGGTGCAGCGGCAAGTTTCAAGCTCTGGGGCGGAACTCGTCGGATCCACCACACTGGGCTTCGATGCCATGATCACGCGGCCTAATTTGCAAGGCGATCTAGACCTGACGATCAAGAAGACCGATGGAACGGCTGGCGCGACGACGCTAACGATCGGCGGGAATTTTGCCGGCGTTTTAGGCAAGGCGAGTTTGCAAGTCGGCTTCGCTTATACACAGACCTTTGGGCCGGGCAACCAAATTAGCCGGACCGCGGCACTTAACGGGGATCTGACTTTCCCCGCCGGGAAAGTGGAATGGACCTTTAGTGCGACAGGATCGACGATCGATTTGGCGGTCGGCGTGGATATCAAATTTGGGGCTGTTAGCCTCGACACTCGATTGATTGCCACCTTTGCCGACGGACAGGTAGCCGGAATTACATTTTTCCTCGGGGTGAGTTTTTGACCGCTAATACCACTCTGGCGGCAAATACAACGATTCTTTCAGCAACCGTGCCAGGCACGATGATTTTTATAGACCGCGTACGTGTGTAACGTCTGCCTCGTCTTGAGTTTGACGAAGTTTCTGACAGCGGCGCGCTCCGTACGATTGATACAAGCGTTAGAAAGGCCGTTCATCTGTTCTGTGGCGAAATTAAGCTCGTCGACGAGAGTGCGAAAATGTTCAAGAATAACGAGTCTGTTTTTGCAGGGGACGACCTTGAGAGACAATATCCACGCTCCATGCTGCCAGCAAGGTTGAGCGCCTCCGCCCTTCGATGTGAGCTAACTACGATTCCACTATCCGTGGACCGCACCCCCTTTTCCTGCAAGGCACTGGCCAATCTAGCGTGGATTTCCCATTTTGGCGTCAAAAATTAGCGGGTCACTGGTTAAAATTCAGACTTAAACCGCGCGTTACTCCCACTCTATGGTGGCAGGGGGCTTGTGGGTGAGATCGTAGAGGACGGAGCAGACTCCGGGGATCGACAAAAGAGCATCGGCCATGGCGCGGAGCAGAACGTCAGGCATACTGACGGATTCGGCGGTCATTCCATCTACGGAATCGACGGGGCGGAGCACGATGGAATCTGGGGTGGCCTGCGTGCCAAGCGGAATCAGCACGACGGGAAACTGCCAGATTTGACGCTCGAAACCGTGCTGCGCGCTCATGCGGCGCACGGTAGCGTCGGCTTGACGAAGGCGGTCCAGGCGCTCGTACGTGAGCCGACTGGACTGCACGGACATGGCACTAAGCGGCTGGTGGGTGGCGACGAGCGCGACCACGCGATTGAAGTCGTGCGAGGCATTCACGAGCTCGGTGGCGCGGCCTTGCAGCTTGCCCCCCTCCGATGGAAATTCAGAAAGCACTAGAATGGGGGCGTAGCTGCGCGAATCACCTTGCACGCCTACGGAGCGGATGGGCGCGATGAAGCCGTCTGCAATCGGTTCGAGCGGTGCGTTGGCCTTGGCACACAAGCAGCGGATGGCAAGACCAGGACCGGGGAACGGGTGACGGTCGAGAAACTCCCGCGGGATACCCAACTCGCGTCCGATTTCGCGGACTTCATCCTTGTAAAAAGAGCTGAGGGGTTCGACGATGCGGCCCGACTCAAGCAGCTTTTGGATTCCGGCGACGCGGTTGTGATGCGTCTTGATCACGGCGGCTTTCACGGTGCCGCCGGATTCGATGGTGTCGGGGTAGATGGTGCCTTGGCCCAAAATCCAATGGCCGTCGAGAAGATGACGCGAATCGACGATGCGCTCTTGCACACGGATGAACTCTTCGCCGATGATGGCGCGCTTTTGTTCGGGATCGGTGATTTGCGCGAGGGGTGAGAGGAACTGTTCGGCAGCGGATTCCACGGCGACGGTGTCAGCGCCAAGCTTGCGAAACATCTCACGCACAAACTCGGTTTCGCCTTCGCGCATAAGGCCGGTATCGACATACACGCCGCGCACGCGGTCCTTACCGAGAGCCCGGAGGCAGAGGGTGAAGGCCACGGTGGAATCGACGCCGCCACTCACGAAGAAAAAGACGTTGCGGTCGCCGACGGTGTCGCGAATCTGCTGCTCGACCACGGGAATTCGGCTCTTGGGATTCCAATCTTTGGCACATCGGCAGATGCCGAACACGAAATTTTCGAGAAGGCGCTGGCCCTCCAGAGTGTGGACTACCTCGGGATGGAATTGCACGCCGTAGAGATGGCGCGCTTCATCTTCAATTGCGGCGACATCGCAGGTTTCGGTGGTCGCGAGCACGGAGAAACCAGGAGGCACGGCCGTGACCGTATCGCGATGACTCATCCAGATGCGCTGATGATCGGTGAGCCCGGCGAGCAGTTTGCTATGGGGACGAGCTTTGGTGAAGTCCAGATGCGCGAACCCGAATTCACCCTTGTTGCCCTGGCGTACAGACCCGCCCAGCAGATGCGCCATTAGGTGCTGGCCGTAGCAAATGCCGAGCGTGGGGGGGCCGTTCTGCAAGACGGCGGCGTCAATACCGGGGCTGTCCGAATCATACACGCTGTGCGGGCCGCCAGAAATGATGAGACCACGAGCGCCGACTAATTCCGCGACGGGTGTTTCACTGGGACGGACGTCAGCATATACGCCAAGGTCACGGACTTTTCGGGCAATCAGGTGGCAGTACTGGCCACCGGTATCAAGAATAGTGATTTGTGCTTTGGGTGCGAGTACCTGCTGAGTCTGCAATCCCTATTTTGACATCCTCTGTACGATAATTTTCTTGGCGCTCTGTAGCAGGGCTTGTGCTCGTGGCAACGCTTCAATTGCTTTCTCGACCATGGGATCGGTCTTGATGTCGAACTCGCGGCTGTCATCGATACTGAAAGCGGTCACGTACATTTCCTTTTGCAGCGAGCGCTTCACCCAATCGTGATCCTGGGTAAATTCGGCTTCAGTGAAGATGACGCCTTCCTTCATCAGGTAATCGTGAAGGGCGGTAAGAATGGCGGCATCGGGTTCCCAGCCTTTGGGAAGCTTCACGTCATGAGTACCGAAATAATGGCGGGTGAAATTGAACAGCGCGTATTTGCGGATGAGTTCGATCTCGAATTTGTCGAGCTTCGGCGGCGCATACTTTTCGTCCGGAGATATTCCGCCACCGCCATAGACGGTGCGCCCGCCATCTGTCATCTTGACATCGGACAGGTTTCGCGCCTCAGTGTTGGTCTTGTAGTAGTAATCGAAGAAAGAAGTATTGGTGTAATCGCGCTGAATCAGGCGCCCGCTGGGAGTGTAATATTTCGCGGTGGTAAGGGCCAGACCGGTGTTCTCTATAAGCGGATAGACAGTCTGAACGAGCCCTTTGCCGAAGGTGTTGTCGCCCAAGATCCAGGCACGATCATGGTCCTGCAATGCGCCGGAGACGATTTCCGCGGCGGAAGCGGAATAGCGGTTGACGAGCACCACGATCGGATATTCGTTTCCGTGATTGCCATTGCTGGCGCGATAGACACGCTCGGCGGACGCCCGCCCGCGGTGAGACACGATAGTGTCGCCCTTCGCCAGGAATTTATCGGAAACGGAAACCGCTTCGCTAAGCAGGCCGCCCGGATTCTGGCGGAGATCGAGAACCAGACCCTTAATATTGCTCTCGCCGAGACGCTGGAGATTGTCTTCAACCTCGCGGCCGGTGGTCTCGGCAAACATCTCGATCTGCATGTAAGCGATGCCGGGTTTAAGCCACATGGCGTCCTGCACGCTCTTGCGATTGATTTCATCGCGGACGACGTCGAAATCCAGCGGCTTGGCGCTGCCTTCGCGCAGGACTGAAATCTTGACGGGAGTGTTGCGGGGGCCTTTCAGAAGGTCGGCAACTTCCGTGCTGGTGAGGTTGTCGGTGGATTTTCCGTTTACAGCGACGATGACATCGCCGGGGCGCAACCCAGCCTTGTAGGCGGGCGAACCGGTAAATGGCGCCATCACGACTGTTTTGCCGTTGCGGCCCTGCACCGACATCCCGACGCCATAATAGTGGCCCTTCTGCTCCTCTTTCATGAGGTTGAACTCATGCGGGTCGAAGAAGTTGGAATGGGGATCGAGGGTGCGCAGCATGCCGGGAATCGCACCCTTATAGATGGCCTTATCGGGGCTGAGCGGATCGGCGAAATTCTGCTCCACCAAGTCGTAGGCCTTGGTGAAGCTCTTCAAGCTGCCCTTAACGTCGTCTTCGTTCGAAGCAGCCGAGGCCACACCCACGCGCGGTCCGTATAGCCCGCCAGCTAGTGCGCATGCCGCGATCATGAAGGAAACTACGAGAAACGAACGCCTTTTTTGAGCCATCCGGGAAACCATCCTCAAGTTTAATTATATCTGTAAATATTTAATGAGACTATTAGAGCGGTGATGGAGTTGACGGTCGGGACGATTTTCGCGTTTCGCGGGAAAGGTCGGCCGCGTATCCGCGTACTTCCAGGCATGATGGCCACCACCTTCGCTGGTGTTCGTCATCCATGGCGCGTGGTCTCGATGTCTCAAATCCCACCAGCTGGCTCGCTTGGCGTAGATCCAGAAAGTGTGGAAGAGGCGAACGTGTTGAGGTTCGCCGGTGTTGCCGAGACGATTTGATATTGCAACGGCGATCCGTTCACTTTACATCGCCCGGTCCACTCATTTCGGAATAGTAAGGCTGCGCAGGAAACCTCAGCACACTACCGAACCGCGCTGGCGGAATTCCCTGCTATGATTGGACTAGTCAAATCGACTGGTCAAAATTTGTGCGAGAAATTCAGGCTTCCGAAGCGAAAGTGCATCTGCCCCGTCTTTTAGACGAAGTCGAACGAGGCGAGACCCTGATCATCACGCGGCACGGCCGCGCCATTGCTCGAATCATCCCGGAGGTGAGCCGCAGGCAAGAAGAAATCGACCGGGCGATCGCAGGTATCCAGGGAATCCGGGCTCACACACGAAAGGTCAAATTAGACGTGTTGCTTTCGGAAAGAAATGACGGTCGCAAGTACTGATGCCCTTCGTCCTGGACACGTCGATTGTGGCGTGCTGGGCCTTCGAAGACGAGGAAGATCCGCGCGCGCAGTTAGCGCTTAGAGAACTTCGTGACGACCATGCTCTGGTGCCGGCCTTGTGGTGGTTTGAAGTGCGAAATTCCCTGGTGATGAACGAGCGACGCAAGCGCATTATGGAAAGCAAATCGAATGTCTTTCTGAGACACCTTTCTACCCTTGAAATCGTTGTAGATTTTGACCCGAACGAAACTGCGCTCCTCAGCCTGGCCCGCAGCCGTCGCCTTTCAGTTTATGATGCGGCCTATCTGGAGCTAGCGGCAAGGAAGCGTATTGCGCTTGCCACGCTTGACCGCGATCTGGTGCGAGCTGCCCGCGCGGAAAAAGTCAGTCTGATCGGCGGGTAACCTTCATTCGCGGAAACCATGCGCCACGCCTCATTGATACGAAACGCCACGTCTTCATCGCCGATTTCGGGCAACTCGATGCGAATCCATCCGCGCACGCCCACGTAGGGCGGCCTGAAGAATATCGCGGGCGACTCGGCAATTAGCGCAGGCAGATGCGCCTAACGCGGCTCAGGTGATCTTCGGCGATTTCCGCGGCGATCGTCACGCTAGCTTCGCCTTCACCTTCTCGCTCAGCGCACGGCCATCGATAGTCTTTCCGGCCAATTTCGCTTGAACGGCTTTCATGACGAGCCCCATCTGCTTCGCTGTGGACGCTCCGGTTTCCGTGATTGCCGAATCGATCGCCGCGTCGATTTCTTCCGCGCTGGCGCTGGCGGGAAGATAGCTCTCGATCATGGCGCGTTCCGACTCCTCTTTCAGCGCAAGTTCCTCACGGTTGCCTTTGCGAAACATGTCGGCGGCATCGATCCGCTGCTTCACCAGACTCTTCAGAATCTGCTGCTCGGTCGGGTCATCGAGCGGCTTCATGGCATCGATCTGATGCTTTTGTAGAGCTGTCTTCATCATGCGCAGCGTGCTTAGGCGCGCCTCATCTTTCGCCTTCATTGCGGCGACGATATCCTTCTGCAGTGAATCAAGTAGCGGCATGGGTCTTTGCTATCCTAAAAGATCATCCTTACATATGCATATCAAGAAACAAAGACTGCTCACACCAGGCCCGACTCCGCTCTATCCGCCAGCGCTTCACGCCATGATGGCGTCGGACATTCATCACCGAACCGCGGATTTCCAGAACGTTTATAAGACCGCTCTTGCGGATCTGAAAGAAGTGTTTGGCACCTCGAACGATGTGCTGATGTTTGCCGCGTCCGGAACTGGCGCGATGGATGCGGCGGTGTCGAATCTGTTCTCGCGCGGCGATGAAGTGATCGTCTGCACGGCTGGAAAATTCGGCGAGCGCTGGGCCGAGATTGCCAAGGCCTACGGGCTCAAGGCCAATGTTCTCAAAGCGGAATATGGCGACGTAGTGACGCCCCAGCGTGTGCAACAGGCTTTGGCGGATGGGCCGAAGACGCGCGGCGTTTTTATTCAGGCTTCGGAGACATCGACGGGTGCTGAGCATGACGTAAAGGCGATCGCGTCCCTGGTCGCGAAGACCGACGCGATTTTTGTGGTTGACGCGATCACGGGCCTCGGCACCATGCCGCTCGACATTGATGATTGGGGCCTCGACGTGGTGATCGGGGGATCGCAGAAGGCGTTCATGATTCCTCCAGGGCTGGCGTTCATTACGGTGAGCGCGAAGGCGTGGAAACATGGCGAGACCGCCGACCTGCCGCACTACTATTTCGACCTGAAAAAAGAGAAGAAGAGCGCGGACGCGGGCGATTCGAGCTGGACGCCGGCGACCTCGCTGATTCTGGCGCTGGGGGAAGCGCTGAAGTACATCAAGAAGATCGGCATGCCGCAGATGATCGAGAATGCGCAACTTCTCGCCTGCGCGACACGGCGGGCCGTGGAAGCGCTGGGCCTCGAATTGTTCGCCGCCGGATCACCCGGAAGCGCGGTTACAGCCGTGCGCGCACCGAAGGGCATGGATTCGGGCGTGATCGTGAAAGATTTCCGGAACCGTTTCGGCGCGATCATCGCCAACGGGCAGGGCTCCATGCAGGGCAAGATTTTCCGCATCGCGCACCTTGGCTATTTCGATTTCGCGGATGTGCTGTCGCTGATTGCCAGCCTCGAAATTATTCTGAAAGCCAATGGGCACGATGTGAAATTGGGTTCAGGAGTCGCGGCTGTTCAAGAATTTTATTTGAGCGCAATGGGGCAGAAGAAATCGTGTTCGCGCGACGGGCATGGTTGCGGAACCGCTTGGCCAAACTGCCCACTGCATAGCGCTTCTTCGACGGCCGCAAAGTCAGTCAAAGAACGCGAAACGGTAAACGTTTAACTATGAATATTTTGATAGCCGAGCCCATGGCTGCCGCCGGGATTGAACTGTTTCAATCGCAGCCTGGATGGAACGTGATTGTTTCGAATCCCAAAGAGTACGCGAAATTTCTGCCGGATTGCGATGCGCTGGTGGTGCGCAGCGCCGTGCAAGTAACATCGGAAGTCCTGAAACAGGCCCGCCGCTTGCGTGTGATTGGGCGCGCCGGAGTGGGTGTTGACAACGTAGACTTGGCGGCCGCAACGTCGGCGGGCGTGTTGGTGATGAACACGCCGGGAGGCAACGCCGTTTCCGTCGCGGAACACACTTTCGCGCTGATGCTGGCGATGGCACGTTACATTCCGCAAGCCTCAGCCTCGACGAAAGCGGGCAAGTGGGAAAAGAAAAAATTCCTGGGCAGCGAACTGCGTGGCAAGACGCTCGGCATCGTGGGTCTCGGGAGCATTGGGCGTGAAGTGGTGAAACGCGCGCAGGCGTTTGAGATGCGCGTGCTGGCGCACGATCCTTATGTGACGTCGCAGATCGCTAAAGATCTCGGCATCGAACTCGCTCCGCTGAGCGAGCTTTACAAAAATTCGGACTACATCACGCTGCACGTATCGCTCACGCCGGAGACCGAGAACCTGGTCTCGCACGAAGCCTTTGAACAGATGAAAACCGGTGTGCGCCTGGTGAATTGTGCGCGCGGCGAACTAGTCAACGCGGAAGCGCTGAAAGCTGCGATGGACTCCGGAAAGGTTGCTGGAGCGGCGCTCGACGCTTTTGCGCCCGAACCGCCGCCCGCGGGATATCCGCTATTTACCATCGACCCGTTGCTGGCAACGCCGCATATTGGCGGCTCTACCGAAGAGGCGCAAGAGATTGTGGGCGTCCGCATCGCGGAGCAGATTGTCGAATATTTAAATAACGGCGTGGCGATCAATGCGGTCAACATGCCGGCGCTTTCGCCGGAACAGTATCGCGCGCTGGGGCCCTATATCGAACTGGCGGAGCGACTAGGAAATTTTGCGTCGCATCTGGCGGTGGGCAATCCCCAGACAGTGCGCTTGAGCTATCTGGGCCGAATTGCGGACACGAACACGAGTCTGCTGCGGAATGCGGGCGTGGCGGGCGTGTTGAATCGTTCGGTGGCGCAGCGGGCCAACGTGGTGAACTCGATGCAAATCGCCGAAGAGCGCGGCTGGAATGTGGTGGAGGGCCGCGAGAAGCGCTCGGTTCATTCCGATAGCATCCGTCTTGAACTCATTACGGATCGCGGAACTACAGTCGTCGAAGGAGTGGTTCTGCTAAACCGTCCGCGGATTCTTCAGATTGATGGAATCTACTGTGAAGCCCCTCTTGCCGGACATCTGATTTGCATGAAGAATCACGATGTGCCCGGTGTGATCGGTCACGTCGGGTCGGTTTTAGGCGGCAACAAAATCAACATCGCTAACTTTTCGCTGGGACGGCGCGAGAACACGCCGGAGGGTCAGGGCGAAGCAATCGCGATCGTCTCTACGGACGCTCCGGTATCTGAGCATGTTCTGCGACAGTTGATGGCCAATCCGGCGGTGAAGTTGGCGCGTTCGGTTGAATTCCCCTAGATATTTCCCTTAACTATGCGGCGGGCTGTCGGAAGTCAACGCCAAAGCGGCTTCCTCTCAACGGTTCGGGAATCGCTGGCAGGAACGCACCGCGACTTCACGACTGGAAGCCAGGGCCGCGCGATCTTACTCCTCGCCATTCCGATGGTGCTCGAGATGATGATGGAGTCGATGTTCGGAGTGGTGGACGTTTTCTTCGTCGCCAAACTGGGGGCGGACGCTCTGGCGACGGTGGCCCTCACGGAATCCGTCCTCACACTAATCTTCGGTGTTGCGCTAGGGCTAAGCTTGGCAACGACAGCCACCATCGCCCGCCGTATCGGAGAAAAACATACTGAAGGCGCTGCGGTTGCCGCAGTCCAGGCGATCGCGATAGGCATGGGTTTGTCCGCTGTGGTGGGTGTCATGGGATGGCGTTTTGCTCCAGATCTGCTTCGGCTGATGGGCGCTGCACCGCAGATCGTTCTAACCGGCGCAAGCTACACGCGGATACTTCTGAGCGGCTCGGCCACCATTTTTTTGATCTTTCTGATCAACGCGATCTTTCGCGGCGCTGGCGACGCGGCGCTGGCAATGCGCACTCTGTGGCTGGCGAACGCCATCAACATCGTGCTGGATCCGTGCCTGATTAATGGCTGGGGCCCGTTTCCGCATCTGGGAGTTACCGGGGCCGCAGTCGCCACTACGACGGGGCGAGGCATCGGAGTCCTTTTTCAAATCTGGATGCTCTTTGGCGGGAAGAGCCGGGTGGTGATCGGACGCGCCCAGATGAGGGCGAATTGGGAGGTGATGGGGCGTTTGATTCGGGTGTCCGCTACCGGAATTCTGCAGTTTCTGATCGCTACGGCAAGCTGGCTCGCGTTGGTGCGTATCGTCTCTATGTTCGGCAGCATTGCCGTCGCGGGTTATATGATTGCGATCCGTCTGGTGATTTTCGTGATTCTGCCGTGTTGGGGATTGTGTAACGCCGCGGCGACGCTAGTTGGTCAGAACCTTGGGGCCGGAAAACCGGACCGCGCGGAAAAGGCAGTCTGGCGAACAGGCACCTACAACATGGTTTATATGGGACTCGTGTCGATTTTGTTCATCTTCCTGCCGCGCCAAGTGGTTCACGCATTCACCAGCGACCCGGCGATCAGCGCCGTTGCGGTGAACTGCTTACGAACCATAGGATACGGTAATTTATTTTACGCGTGGGGCATGGTGATGGTGCAGGCGTTTAATGGCGCGGGCGATACGGTGACACCGACGCTCATCAACCTGGGATGCTATTGGTGCTTCCAGATTCCCTTAGCCTACACGCTCGCAATTCGATTTGGTCTGGGTTCAAACGGAGTGTTCATCGCCATCCCGGCGGCAGAGACAGCGTTAGCCCTGGTTTCGGTAGTTCTGTTTCGACGGGGACGTTGGAAAAGGCAAAAAATCTAATATTTTAGACGGGGATGTACGCTTTAACACCCTCTCTAAACCGTAAATAGCACGTGTGGACTGAGGGTCACATCCATCTCGTTAGAAGTAACGTAGTATCGGTTGGGCAGGTTACGCCAGGAGGAGTTTTAATGAGAGATGTGAGATCGTTTTTTGCGCTAATGATGGTGATGATGGTGGGAGCGCCAGTAAGCGTTTTCGCCTCTAGCCATCGCGAAGCGCCCATTACCGCTTTGGATCACCCCGCGGATATCACGGACTATTATGCGTTCGTGAGCTACGACGATCCAACTAAAGTGACGTTTCTTATGAACGTCGACCCGTTCCTCGAGCCGAGCAATGGGCCCAACTATTTCCCCTTTGATCCGAGCTTGGTTTATTCGATCAAAATAGACAACACTTACGACGCTGTGGAAGATGTCAGCTTCGAATTTCGTTTTACCACCGCTATTCGCGCCCCCGGAGTTTTCACGGGATTTGTGGGTGCGGGCGCCGGACTCAATGCTCCCGCGAATGCGCCGCTAAATAGCGTAGGTATGGCCGTTATTCCGCCCGCGATCACGACGTTAGATGGAGCTGGCGCAGCCGGTTTGAGCTTGCAGCAAACTTACACCGTCACCATGGTCAAAGGCACCGGAGATTCCGCCGTTCGGACCGACTTAACGGCCGGCAATAAGCTAATCGCGGTTCCCTCAAACGTAGGTCCGCGGACGATGCCGAATTATCCCGCCCTTGCCAAGCAGGGAATCTTCAGCCTGGCCAACGGAGTGCGTGTATTCGCTGGCACGGTTGACGATCCTTTCTACATCGACTTGGGCGCAGCGTTCGATTCGCTCAATCTGCGAGGTTCGGCATTCTTCGGCGGCAATGTGAACGCTCTCGGCATTGCGCTGCCGGTTTTACTGAAAACGCAGGATCTGAACGACGGTCAGAACTTTGCTCCCGATGCCGTAGCCGGATTCAACGTGAATACCATCGCCATCGAGGTTCCGATTTCGATGGTAACGCAGGCAGGCAAGCCGGTTCTCGGCACATGGGCGACCACCTCGCGCGCCAAAATGACCATCCGCCCAGCGGACCCGAACGCCACCGCTCCCGGCCCCAACGACTTTACCCAGATTCAGCGAATGGGAAACCCGCTCATCAACGAGCTGATCATCGGTACCGGATCAAAAGACAAGTGGAGCATGAGCGCTCCTAAAGATGATGCGCAGTTCGCATCGTTTGCTCTCGACCCGCTTTTGGCACGTGCATTGAATGCCGTGTTCGGCATCACTGTGCCCGATCCTCCGCGTCTGGACCTTCTCCCGCTGGTGGAGTATGTCGCGCCCGTCGCCCCCGCCGGTACACCGACTGGACCGATAGCGGACCTAATCCGACTGAATACTTCCATCGCTCCGGCAGCCATGTCGTCGCGGAGCCGTTTGGGCTTCTTGGGAGACGGCGTCGGTTACCCGAATGGACGTCGTGTTTCGGATGACGTGGTGGATATTTCATTGCGTGCCGTGGCAGGCATTCTGTGCTCGCCAACCACTGGCACTGCATGTATGTCGAATGGTTTCCCGTTTAGCGCTGCAACCGTGCCGGCATTGGGCGATGGCGTAAACGCGAATGATGTGCCTTACCAGGAGACGTTCCCTTACGTGGCTTGGGCACATAGTGGATACGACTTCGATCACGTGGGAAAGACGAAAAAGAACTGTGCTCCTAACTGCAGCCAGTACTAGAAGCATTTACTGAAGGTGTACTTCTGGCCGCCTCCCCTCAAAGGGAGGCGGCCTTTTTCTTATGAGACCAACCTTTTTATCAATTTTGATGTTGCTTGAATGCAGCGCGAGCGCGCAAACCCTGGATGAGCGAATAGCTGCCGCGCGGCAGACTATCGTCAAAGAACCTGCAAAGGCTCAAGGCTACAACGAACTGGCGGCGGTATTGGCTCGGAAGTGCCGGGAGACTGCGAACCTGGATTTCTGCAAACAAGGCGAAGATGCCGTGACCCAATCGCTGAAAATCTCGCCGAATAATTTCGATGGGCAGCATGCCCGCGTCCCGATCCTGTTGGTGGAGCAGCGTTATGCCGAAGCGCTGGACGAAGCGAGGCGCTTGAACAAGAAAATTCCAGACGACAATTCGCTTTATGGATTTATGGCCGACGCGGAAATGGCCCTAGGCGAATATGCGGAAGCGGAGAAATCCGCACAGTGGATGATCGACATGCGGCAGGTAAATGCGCCTGGTTTGCAGCGTGGGGCACGGGTGCGTGAACTGCTCGGCTACACTGACGGAGCGCTGGAATGGTGGGGTTCCGCGCTGCGTCTCACAACCGCAGCCGACACTGAGGAGCGTGCGTGGATTCTGACCCAGATGGCGCGGTTGAACTTGACCATCGGTAAGACCGAGCCAGCCGACAAGCAACTGCAACAGGCGTTGGTGCTGGAGCCGGAATACCCTTACGCACTGGAGCAATTGGCGTCGGCTAGGATGGCACAGGGAATGCCAGGCGAAGCCGTCGATTTATTGCAACGGCGTTTAAACCGATCGGTTAGCATCCCGGCGATGTACGAATTAGCGTTGGCAATAGAAAAAACCGGCGACACGGCGAAGGCCGCGGAAGCGTTTGAGAAGTTCCATAATGCCGCGATGGATGCCGAAACCAGACCGGACAATGCAAACCGGGAACTAATTCTGTATTTCGCCGATCATGGGCGTTCGAAAGAGGCCGTGAGCTTGGCCCAGCGGGAACTCGCGCGCCGCAAGGACATCGCTACCCTGGATGCAGCGGCTTGGGCAATGTACCGAAATGGTTCAGCCTCGGAAGCCAAGAAACTGTCGGATCGGGCATTGGCTACGGGAAGCAAAGACCTGGGGATTGCGAAACACGGCGAATTGATTTCGGCGCAGTTTAAGGCTCTGGCCGGTAAATCTGCGCAGTAGTATAATCGCCCCATGCTGGGTACCGGTGGTTCCGACTCTAACTCTCCGCGGCGGAAATTTTTAACTCGTCTGGCGGGTGTTTCCGCGATAGGGGTGGCGCCCATGGCGGCGGCCTCACCAAGCTCCCCTGGTCCTAGCCTGCTTCCGAGTTATGCGCGGACGCTCGATTACAGATCTCTGAAGCAATCGAGCTTTGATCGCACGGGAGGAAATTCGGATCGATGGCCGATCGACGTTGGAGCCACGCAGGAAGTGTTCCAGTCCGCTGGCCCAGGCGTGATCTCGCACATTTGGTTCACAATTGCCTCGCCGAGCACGAACCATCTGAAGGAAATTGTGGTCCGGATGTATTGGGACGGCAATTCCAAACCGAGCGTCGAGGTGCCGGTGGGGGATTTCTTCGGGCTCAACCTGGGGCAGTATATGGTCTACCAATCGGCATTCCTGAATTGCTCGCCGGTCAAGGCGATGAATTGCTACTTCGCAATGCCGTTCAAAAAGTCGGCTCGGATTACGGTGACAAATGAAGGGGCGCAACCCGTTGGTTCCTTTTACTCAAACATCGATTACAAGCTGGTGCCTTCGCTCCCGGACGACGCGAATTACTTTCACGCGCAGTACCGGCAGGCGACGCCCAACACGGCAGTCACATTTGCGGAAGGCAGCAAAGAGCTGAATCCGAATGGCGAGCGCAACTACGTGTATGCGGAGGCGCGCGGACGCGGACATTTGATGGGTGTGACGCTGGGCGTGCTGCAGAATTCCGAGCACTGGATGGGCGAGGGCGACGACATGATTTTCGTCGACGAGGAAAAATCGCCAGCGATCGTTGGCACCGGGTCGGAGGATTATTTCTGCGGAGCGTGGGATTTCGGCGGGCGCGACGGATCGGTGCCGTTCGCGCACTTGTATAACGGCGCGCCGTTTATTGTGAATCCGGAGCATACCGGCGGACGTTACTGCTTATATCGATGGCACGCAGACAATCCGGTAACTTTTAAGAAGTATCTTCGGCACACGATGGAGCACGGACACGCGGACGATCGCGCGGACAATTTTTATTCGGTTTGCTATTGGTATCAGAGCGAGCCTTACACTGACTTCCCCGCTCTGCCGCCGGTTGCGGATCGCGTTCCGATAATGAAGATGAGCTGAAACGCTTCCGTCGGCGGCAGGATTACTGCATTAATTGCCTCGTGGCGCGTCACTGAAAAATTACACCGGAGCGTTTCACCGCTTCGCGGCTACGTGCGGAGTGGCGCCGCTGGCGACGATCAGCTTCGTGAGAAGGTCAACGGCATTGTCGATCGGAAGAAAATTGGCGATCGTCATAGGGGTTCGGCCGTTGGCGTCCACAGCATCGAGATCGGCTCCTTTGTCGGCAAGAAATTGGATGACCTTGCAGACTTCGGCCTGCGTCGAGTTCTGCATCGAGCCGGTCACGGACGCATGCATCACCGTGCTCAGCGTGGCGGTCACCGACTTGACGTCCGGGTTCAACTGATACGCATACCGCACGATCTCGATGTGCCCGCTATTGGCCGCGGCCATCATGAGGGTGGCGCCGCCTTGGGCCTTGAGCATCGGATCCGCACCGGCATCCGCCAGGGCGTGCATGATCTCAAGATGGTTGGCGGCGGCTGCGAGCATCAGAGGCGTTTGTTCGCCAGCACGCCGTCGGAAACCGCCGCCGCCGCCCGGAGGCGTCTGAATAACGTTGGTCTTCGCGTTTACGTCAGCTTTTCTGGCGATCAACTGCTGGGTCATGTGCAAATCGCCAGACTGGGCAGCGAGGTGAAGCGCTGTATTTCCAGCCCCGTCGCGCGACGTGATATCGGCACCCTTGGAGATCAGAATTTCCGCAACGTCAGCCTTCTTTCCGGAGACGGCGATCAAAAGGGGACTCACGCCGCCAGGAACCGTGCAGTTGATATCGGCTCCGGCAGCGAGCAAGCTTGAAACGGATCTCGCATCGCCCTTTGAGGCGGCGAAGAGGAGCGGGGTAAATCCGCCTTTAGACGCGGCATTCGGCTGCGCGCCGGCTTTGAGAAGAACATCGACTGCGTCGGAATTGCCTTTTGCGGCGGCCCACATAAGCGCGTTTTGCCCCTTGATGGATTCCGCGGCATCAACCGGCGAGCCGTGGTCAATCAGCATCTGCACGACGTGAGGATTCCCGGAATCAGCGGCGATCATCAGTGCCGTTTCGCCATTCCAGCGAGCAGTCTTCGCGACGGCACCCTCTTTGAGGAACTTCTCGACAATGAGGGGATTGCCGTTCGCGCAAGCTAGGGTTAAGGGAGTTTCGCCGTATTCGTCGGCGGTCGATACCCTGGCGCCAGCTTGGAGGAGCAGGTTGACAATCTCTACGTCATCCTTGTATGCGGCCCATGCTAGCGCCGTGGAGCCATCGACAAGAGGCACATTTACGTCAGCGCGCGAGCCGATCAGCGCCACCACGGCTTTTGTATTCTGATCTTTAACCGCGTCGATAAGGCGAGAATCCAGACCCATGTCGCTGGCAGTGGCAGCATAAGCCGCCAGCGATATAAGTGCCAGAACGGGCAGCCGGAAGCGGATGCCACTGGTGGATCGCATGGAGCTAAACTCCTTCGAGGTGGTCGATTTTACCGGTGCTATCGCCGAGGGTATCGGCGGGGACGCCAGCTTTATCCAGCATGGTCAATAGCAGGTTGGTCATGGGCGTTTCGGGCTTGAATTGGACATGGCGGCCGCCGGTGAGATTCGCCGACTTGCCCCCGATGAGCGCCAACGGCAAATCGTGGTGATCGTGCACGTTGCCATCGCGGATGCTGCTGCCGTAGAGAAGCATAGTGTGGTCCAGAAGAGTTCCATCCCCGTCCGGAGTGGCTTGCAGGCGTCCGACGAGATAGGCCAGAGACTTCACGTGGTGTTGGTCAATCTTCTGGGTCTTGGCGATCTTTTCAGGATCGTTCTGGTGATGCGTGACAGAGTGATGCCCGTCCGGCACGCCGATTTCGCGATAGCTCCGGTTGCTGCCTTCGCGAGCCATCATGTAGGTGATGACGCGGGTCATGTCGGTCTGGAAGGCGATGACCAGGAGATCGCTCATCAGTTTGGCATGTTCCTCAAAACTGTCCGGGATGCCTACGGGGCGTTCCATGACAGGCAGCTTCATGGTGGACGCCTGGGTTTCAGCTTTCTGGATGCGGCGCTCGATGTCGCGGATGCCTTCCAGATATTCATCGAGCTTATTCTTATCGCGGCCGCCCAGACCGAATTGGAGACGTGAAACATCGGACCGAACGTAATCGAGAATGCTGCGGTCCTGGGTCATGCGCTTTATGCGATCGGCGGGGTCGGTGGTTTCACCATCGCCGAAGAGGCGCTCGAATACGGCGCGCGGGCTGATCTCCATGGGATTCGGGGTGGTGGGACCGCGCCAGGAGATGGTGTTGGTGTAAGCGCAGCTGTAACCGGAATCGCAGCCGCCGGCGAGATAAGGCTCTTCGATACCGAGCTCAAGTGAACCGAACTGCGTAATCTTGCCGAGTTCTTTAGCGGCAATTTGGTCGGCGGAAATGGCTGCGTGAATATCGGCGCCTTCGGTCTTGCGGGGATGAACGCCAGTGAGCCAGGTTGCGCCAGCGCGGGCGTGATCGCCAGCTCCATCGCCAAGCGCGCGGCCATTGATCTGGGCAAGGTTACTCATCACGATGAGGTTGTCGCGGAACGGCTCGAGAGCTTTCATGGTGGGCATGAATTCGAACCCGGTTCCGACGGTTTGGGGAACCCAATCCTTCTGGATGATGCCGTTAGGCACGTAGACGAAGCCCATGCGGATTGCGGGTTTAGCAGCAGTCAGTCGAGTTGCCGTCATCGACGGAATCATGGAATCCAGCAGGGGCAGGGCTAGCGCGGTTCCAACACCGCGAAGGAACATGCGGCGATCAAGTGCTTTCTTTGTGACGATCATTGTCAGGCGTTCTCCTCATCTGAAACTGCGGGCTTTTTACAATTGAATCGATCAGCGCGGGAATCGTGACGTTATGCCTGGCAGCATCGCGCATAATTGCGCGCACTGCGGGAGCGTCATAGGATTCGAGCCCGCGTCCCAGGGCATAGGTCAGCAACTTCTCCGTAAAGGTAGAGATGAATTCGTCGCGATGCTGCGTCAACAAGATGTGCTTCAGTCCAGCGGGCCCGGAAAATAAAGTTCCGTCGGGCAATTTACCGGAAGCGTCGATGACGGCGCCGTTGTCCTTTTCGCGCCAAGCCCCCACGCCATCGTAGTTCTCAAGGGCGAATCCGATCGGATCCATGCGCGAATGGCAGGAAGAACAGACCGGATTGGCGCGATGGGCTTCGAGAGCTTGGCGCAGGGTCTGGGTGCCATTCTTGCCGTGGGCGTCGAGCGACGGAATGTTAGGCGGAGGCGGGGGCGGAGGCGTCCCGAGAAGATTTTCGAGCACCCATTTGCCGCGCTGCACTACGGAGGTCCGGTTGGGATACGAAGTGACAGTAAGCAAACTTCCCTGACCGAGAATGCCGCCGCGGTTCTCATCGGTGATGGCGACGCGGCGAAACTGCGGGCCGTGGACGCCGGGCACGCCGTAAAAACCAGCCAACCGCTCGTTGAGGAAGGTAAACTTGGCATCCAGCAATTCGGTGACGGGACGGTTCTCGCGCACAATGGCGTTGAAGAACATGGTCGTTTCCCGTTCAAACGAGCGCCGGAGGTTGTTATCGAATTCCGGAAACTGATCCGGATCTGGTTTTTGCGCGGCCAAATTGCGCACGAAGAGATACTGGCCGGAGAAATTATCGATGAAGGCTTTTGACTTGGGATCGTCCAGCATGCGGGCGACCTGCTGTTGCACCACGGCTGGGTCTTTGAGCTTCCCTTGTTCGGCAAGCGTCAGAAGGGTGTCGTCGGGAATGCTGCTCCAGAGGAAGAATGAAAGGCGCGAGGCGAGCTCGAAATCACCCAGACGGTGAACACTTCCGGGGACGCCGGCGGCAGGGTCGCTTTCGAACCGGAACAGAAAATCGGGAGAGACGAGGATGGCCCGCAGCGCCATTTCGATTCCGTGGTCAAAGGTTCCGGACTCGGCTTCATGCCTTCCCAGGCGATAAACACCCAAGAGGGGCTTGAGATCGGTCTCGGTAAATGGCCGGCGGAAGGCTCGGCGACCCAGTGACGAAAGAATTTTGCGGGCGCAAGGCTCTTCGTCTTTGACCGAAGCCGGTTTGCAGACAAAGATTTTCTGGCGGCTAACCGAATCGCCGGACCCAGCAATATTGTAGGGGCCACCGATGGCAAGGTTCGTAAACGCAGGGCCCCTGGACTCCGAGGGCACGTCATAAAGCTTCAATCGGGCACCGTCAAGCCGAAGGTCCAACTGGCTTATCAGTGGAGGTGGCGGAGGAGCGGCGGAACCGGGGGCGTTACGAACCGCGGGGACCATTTCAGGCACGGCACCGGAACGGATGAAAGTAAGACCGACACGCCGGACGCCAGCTTTGACCGGAACCCGCAATTCCAGGAAATCGTCAGGCGGAGGGGAACTTTCGGTAAATCCCAAGTTAAGGGCGGGCAGGCCAATTTTGAACACGTACTCGGCGTCGACGGGAAAGGTGTACTGGATCGACAACCCGCCAGCGGAGTCGAATGGAAGATCTTCGCTGATCCGCTCGTTGCGGGGCAGCTTGGGAGCCCCCTTTGAAGCGGGTCGCAGGTCCTTCTCGGGCGTGAAAATGTCGACTTGCGGTTTGATGTCTGGATCGCCAACGGCAAGCCGACTGACCTTTCGACCTACCGAAATATACCGTTCAATGAGAACCGGGGAAAGCGACAAGACGTCGCCGTTGTTATCAAATCCATAGCCGGAGTCGTCCGCCGGCAGATTGGAGCCTGGATTTATATCGAGCGCCAGAAGATCGCGGACGGCATTGCTATACTCGGCGCGGTTGAGACGGTGAATGGCCGGGCGGCCGGGGTTAGGATGAACCACGGCATTGCGGTCAAGTGCAGTCTCGAGAGCCTCCGTAAACGCTTTGGCGGTCGCCGCATCCGGACGCGGCAAGCCCGCGGGGGGCATCTGATTCGCCCTGACTTTGCGGAGCACTTTTTCCCAAACGGCGGCACTTGCGCCGACGTTGGCGAGATCCAGACTTTGGAGCGAAACCCCGGCAGTCTTCAGTTTGTCGTTGTGGCAGCCGAGGCAATACGTGTTGGTCAGGGCACTTTGGGCGGCGGGCCCTGGCGGTTGCCAGGCGAAAGCGAGCGAGGTGATTGCGGGCAGCAAAAAAGGCAAGCGCGCGATATTTTTCAAGGCCATGGAAATCAAGCGTTGGTGGAACAGGCGATCGGGAGTCGGGATGCGATCTAAAATAAGACTGCCTGCAGGAGGCATTTGGTTACAGGATGACAATGGTTTCGAAGAGTTGAGAACCGTGGAATGGGTCTCTATCCATCCATTATATATGCTCCGGAAATCACTGTGGTTTTAAGGAGTTTCGGGAGTTTTTTTCGCCGCTGGTTCGCGAAAAGAGCGCTCGACCATGTCCTTAGGGTCGGTCGAAACCGGACCGTCGCGCCACAGCCAGCGCATCATATCGGGGAATATGGCGCCGCCGAACTTCTGGCCGTGAAGGTTCATTCCCCACGAGTAATTGACGTCATAGCCCTTCTGTGTCAGAGCCTTCATAAGCCGAACATTTTGGAAGAACCAGTCGCGCTTTTCGTCGTAGGTCTGGCCGCCCCGGCCCATTCCGCGGTTATCGTTTCTGCCGTCGCATAGAAAAACGCGGAGTGGTTTTTTCTCGCTTTCCAGCACTCGCTCGGGATACACATGCCCTCCGCGTAAATTCACGAAGCTGCCCACCACGCTCAGCACTTTGCGAAAATCGTTGGGACGCTCCCAAGCCACTGCAAACGCGGCAATGGCTCCGGAACTGGCACCTCCAATTCCATGCTGATCGGGATCCTTCGAAATGTTGTATTCCTTGTAGAGCGCGGGCATCAGTTCTTCGGTGATGACGCGCGCATATTTGTCGTCTGGGGTGTTGTACTCCGTGGGCCGGTTGGTGGTGCGGTCGCCCCATTCTTTTGAGTTGGGCTCGGGCTGCTCCGGGGTGCGGCCCGGATTGATGAATACACTGAGCATCACCGGGATTTCACGGCGGTAAATCAGGTTATCCATCACATTTTGGGCCCGGATATCGCCCTGGTCATCTTTATAAGCCTGTCCATCCTGAAAAATCATGAGGCTGACGGGAAGGGCAGGGTCGTACTGGGCGGGGACGTAGACCCAGTACGTGTGCTGGGTGCCAGGATAGACTTTGCTGGGAAGGGTGAATGGCCCACGGATTTCGCCTTTGGGTACACCTTCCTGTGGCATGGAATCCGGGCCTAAGCGATATTGAGAATTCGGGTTGGGACCGGGCGGCATGCCTTGGGTGGGCTGAGCAGTTGGCGCTGGGGTGGCGGCCGGGGCCGGGGCCGCCGCGGGATTCTGGGCCAGCGCGCTGGCGATTGTAAACACTGTCATGACGACAGCGCCGTATGCGGTAGTGATTTTCATGATCTCCTGCTTCTGGTAATCATATAGTCCTTCCTCATCGGGGGGGCCCACAAAGTTAAACATAAGAGTGCTGACACCCATGCGAAGCTAAAGACGAATGACTCAAACGCGTCGTCCTGTAAATGTGCGCCGAGTGGATGAATGCCACACGCTGGATGAAGTATTTCAGCACTGCCTCCCCGCCTTCGGGGGCGCTTTCCTGCGCCGCATTTACATGATTTTGGATCGCGCCATGGGAATTGGATGCCCCCTCACGCTCTCCATTTCAGGCCCGGTCACAGTAAGCGGACAGCACTTGGCGTGGCTGATTCCATTGCTCGAAACCGGGTGGGTCGCCTACCTGAGCACCACCGACGCCGTATGCTATCACGATGGACACCGCAGTCTCGACGGTCACACGCGCGACCCCATCCATGAAGTCCCGATCTTCGCGGACGATGCCGCGCTGCGCGACGCAAAGACCATCCGCGTCACCGACATGGCTTTCGACGAAGAAGTTCTGCTGGATCAGGACCGTTTTCTCAGCGCGGTGCTGGCGCGTCCCGAGTTCCAGAAGAAAATGACCGGCACCGAGCTGCGGTATCTGCTGGGCCGCTACTACGCGGCACAAGAACGGCAGAACGGAGTGCCGGAGGGTTTGCTGGCGGCATGCCACCGCTTGGCGATTCCTGTCTTCGTCGGAGCCCCTTCGGACGGCAGCGTTTTCTTGAATTCGATGAAGCTCTGGGCCATGCGTCAGGCGGGGGTGATTCCCGCTTACGACTTCGATCTCGATTTGCACGCCGAAGTTTTTGAGGCCTGCGCCTACCATCGCTGGGGACTTTTCGAGAACCCGGCACATTCGCTGGCGACATTGATTTTAGGCGGCGGCGTTCCCAAGAACTACAATTTGCAGCCGGAGCCGGCTTTGGGTCAGATCCTCGGGCTTCCCAACGTTCGCGGCTACGAGTTCGATGTGCAGATTGTAACTGCGCCGGTTACAGACGGCTCACTTTCGTCCTGCCCGCCGGCGGAGGCGGTCACGTGGGGCAAGGTAGATAAGGACACATATCTGCAATCCACTGAAAGTATGCAGGCCGATTACTCCATGGTGATGCCGTTTATTGTCAAAGCGCTGCTCGATAATCGCGAGCGGCATATGCATGCAGACGTGACGGAGACCAACCATCAAGGGTACTTGAGAAACCGGGGTGGTTATCGACTATTTGAACTAAGGGATCGACTGGTTGAGGAGTTACGAAACGATGTGCGAGAAAACCGCGAATGGCTGCTAGAGTCGGTCGGGTATCCGCTGGCGCATCCTCGATAGCTTATTGCTCAGTTACTAAACAGAAATTTGCCGCCGGACGCTTTAACAAGATGCAGCCGATCTGGTCCTACAAGAGCGCGCAGTCTTGGCAGCGCGGGCGATGCCGCCACTAAATAGTAGCGATCCGCCGTCAACCAGCGTCGCGCAAACCCGGCATCGTCGATGAAGACGTCTGGCGCACCCGGCGCGTAGGAACCGTACTCCAGATTGTTCACGCGGCCATTCAACAGCAGGCCAGTCCGGTTGGCGTAGAAGAATACGGACGAGAATGCGTAGTACTGATCGTCCACAATCAACTGCCCCGGCGGTTGCTCCTTGAGCGATTCGGCCAGAGGCTGCGATCCCAGATACGGGGCGAACACTACCAGCGCCAATCGAGCGGCCTGGAAGAACAACACCATCATTACGGCCAGCGCCAACACGCCGCGGCGCACGGGCAAAAACCAGGCACCGATGGCCCCGATCAGCGTGGCAAAACAAGCCAGCGTCAGGGGAGTTTTTAGATACGCAAAGGCCTGGAAAGTCAAGTCCGCGAGGTGCCCCAACGAAAGCGTGTAAATGTCTGGATTCTGAGTCAGAGCGCTGGCAATGTCTCCCTCGGCCGGAAGACCCTGCACCTTAATTAAGAGGAAACAAATTATCGCAAAAGCCAGCGTTGCCACCGCGGCTGCCACCCGGGTGCCCGCCTTTAACCATCGGTGATCGCTCGCGATCGCCGCGCCG
The DNA here is from genome assembly GCA_025358575.1 of Terriglobia bacterium. Taxonomy (GTDB): domain Bacteria; phylum Acidobacteriota; class Terriglobia; order Bryobacterales; family Bryobacteraceae; genus JANYJA01. The sequence goes on along the minus strand of JANYJA010000144.1, from coordinate 26,295 downwards.
ATCAAAATCGCCAGCGCGGGATAGCCCGGAAGCGAATAATATTCCTGAGTTGTCGAGAATGTGAAGAAGACTAAGATGAACCCGATCCAGCACAGAGCCAACAGCCGAGTGCGAGATGCCCGGTCGGGTGTCCGAAATGTCAATTTTGCAACGGCCGGTAAATATACACTCCAAGGAAACAGCCACAACAGATGAAATAGCCAAAAATAGACTCGAGGGACGGTATTGTAGTCGCGCGGATAGCGCAAATTCAAGAAGCGAAATATATGCTCATTCAGAAAATAGAACCAGAAAAATCCGCGATAGGAGCCGGCTTCACTGTGCATCGTGAAATCAAGGTACGGTGGATTGCGAAGAGTCGCCAGCACATGCCAGGGTGCCGCGATCGCCAGCAACACCAGGATTCCGGAAAACGGGTAAAGCCTTCGCCAGGTGGCTCGTTTCAGCAACTGCCCCGTGATCGCCAGAAAGATTCCCGCAGCGGCAAACGGAAAGACGGCGGCAATGAGTCCCTTTAATAACAAGCCGACTCCGATGCTGGCCCACGCCAGCAGGGCCCAGACGCGCGGCCGCGCCTCATCGGAATCGATCGCGCGGAGAAATGCCCACATCGCAACGGTGACCGTCAGTGTCAGCACGACGTCGGGAATCAGCACGCGCGTAAACAAGAAAAGCCCCACGCACGTGGCCAGGCACAAGCCGGCGTAGAGCCCCGCGCGCGCGCCCATGGCCCACGCAGCGAACTTTGCAGTCACCCACGCCAATAGAATTGCCGCCATGGAAATCGGGATGCGCGCCGCCCAATCGTGCACTCCGAAAATCTGAAAACAGATCGCGATCAGCCAGTATTTGAGCGGGGACTTCTCAAGATAAACAACACCATCGAGACGGGCCGTAACCCAATCCCCCGACTGGAGCATGGTGCGGGCAATCTGCGCCTGCACACCGTCCACGTCATCCATCAATGAAGGCGGACTGATAATGGCAGTAAGAAAAATCGCCGCGGCGAAAAGAATGACTATTAGCTGGTAATAGCGAAAGCGGAACGGGGAACGGTCAGGTCGATCTCCTCCGGCTGCGCTACCTCGACGTTCCACCGCTTCAACCAGAGGAAAAGAGTCAATAGACCCCATAGATGATATCCGACATTGATCCGTCTCTCCATATGATCACGGATTAAAGTTTCGGTTGCATCATAGTTGAAAATTCCGGTGCTCCGCACTGCGCTCTCAGTTAGTGTATCCATCAAAAGCGGGCGCAAAATGCCGCGGAACCAGTCATGCGCCGGAATATCAAAGCCGGCCTTGGACCGCGCTAAGATCGGCCCCGGAAGACGGCCGCGCATCACCCGCTTCAACAGATATTTCTGGGCCAAGCCTCGGATCTTGAGGTTCTGCGGGAGCGTAGCGGCAAACTCCACGATGCGGTGGTCGAGCAATGGGGGCCGCACCTCTAATGAGTGCGCCATGCTCATCCGGTCCACCTTATATAAAATGTTATCGGGCAGGTAATACTGCTGGTCGAGCAGCATGTAGCGGTTCAAGCGGCCTACTTCGTCCGCAGCCGGAACTGCGCAATAAAGGTTGTTAGAAACTGCTTCGGAATTGCCCGTGAGCCATGCTCTCTGACCTTTGGAAAAGGCGCCATTCCAGAACAGATGGGCTTCGTCGGCCGGAAGCAGTGACCCCTCCAGGAGACGCTTCAATTTATATTCAAAGCCAATTTTGCGATTGGAGACGGGCCAGCAACGCTGCGCGGTGCGGAGCAGTCCTTGCCGGAAAATACTCGGGAGCGTGCGCAAAACGCGCGCGACCTGGTCGGCTCGATAGGTCGCATATCCGCCAAAGAGTTCGTCGCCTCCATCGCCCGAAAGCGCCACGGTGACATGGCGCGCGCTCAGCTTCGACAAGTACCAAACGGGAAGCGCGCCAGCGTCCGCGCCGGGCTCGTCGGAAAAATACGCGAAGTCTTCCACGGCGTTCGCAATGTCGGACGCGGGTCCGAGTTCCAACTCATGGTGTTCGGTGCCATAGATGCGGGCTACTTCGCGAAAATACTTGCGTTCATCGCAACACGCGGCGGTAAATGCCACCGAAAACGTCTTCAATCGCGACGCAGACGCCTCGGCTGCGTAGTGCAGGATGGTGGACGAATCGAGCCCTCCACTGGCCCAGATGCCCAGCGGCACATCCGCCGCAAGATGTTCACGGACTGACGCTCGGAGCAGCCGGTCCAATTCATCCTCGGCGTCCGGGATTGAAATTGACCGCTGAGTTGGATCGATTTGCCAGTAAGATTCGATCGCAACCAAGCCTTGCCGATAAACCAGGAAGTGCGCGGGCGGCAACTTCTCAATACCGCGGATGAGCGTGCGCGGTCCCGGAACATAGTTCAATGCGAGGAAATCCTGCAGCGCGCCGGTATCGAGCTGTCGCGGAATCTGAGGATGCTCCAGAATCGCCTTCAGTTCCGATCCAAAATACAGGTCCTTCCCGCGCCGGCACAGGTAAAGGGGCTTGATGCCCATGCGATCGCGCGCCAGCACCAACCGCTTCTCACGCTGCGACCAAATGGCGCACGCGAACATGCCGCGCAAACGCGAAAAGCAGCCGGTGCCCCATTCAAGAAATGCCTGGAGCAGCACCTCCGTGTCGCAGCGGGATCGAAATTCGTGCCCGCCGGCTTGGAGTTCACGCCGCAGTTCATCGTGGTTATAGATTTCGCCGTTGAACACGACGACCGTGTCGCCGTCCGGACTCATAAGCGGCTGGTCGCCTCCGTTGAGGTCGACAACCTTTAATCGCACCGCGCCCAGACACACTTCCGGAGAAACAAAAACACTTTGCCGATCCGGGCCGCGATGGAACAGCGACGCGATCACGCGTTCAATTACACTTCGGTCGACGCCCCGGCTATTATGAATAAATCCGGCGATTCCACACATCAGTATCCCCTAATCGTCCTTTCCCAAAGAACGTGCACCCTTGTACGGAGATGGATGCCTTGAACATAGCGCGGTGCTAAGAAAACTGGCAAGAGATATTACAAAAGATTTACGGAAATGAAAGAAACACTTGAATTCGTTCTGCGGCACGGCTATAGCATCCTGTTCCTCTCCGTTTTTGTGGAGCAGATCGGACTCCCGATTCCCGCAGTACCCGTCTTGCTGGCGATGGGTGCGCTGGCAGGGATGGGGAAGATGCAATTTTTCCGGGCGCTGCTGCTGGCTCTAATTGCTTCGCTAATAAGCGACTTGATTTGGTACTGGATGGGCCGCCGCCGCGGGTCGGCAATTCTGCAATTACTCTGTCGCATTTCGCTTGAGCCGGATTCTTGTGTCCGCCGCACCGAAAACGTTTTCGTAAAATACGGCGCACGATCACTGCTATTTTCCAAATTCGTTCCAGGCTTAAGCACTGCCGCGCCGCCGCTCGCCGGCATGTTCCACATGAAGTTGTGGCGTTTCATCCTATTTGACGGGCTCGGAGCATTAATCTGGGCCGGTGGCTATAGCCTGCTCGGGCTTCTATTTCGCGAACAGCTTGAGGATTTAGCACAAGCCGCCCTGGGAATGGGCACATGGTTATTGGTTGTGATCGCGGTGACCCTGGCCGGATACATCGGCTGGAAATTTTTCGAGCGCCGGCGGTTCTACCGGGAACTGCGAATTGCCCGAATTACGCCCGAAGAGCTGGATCGTATGATTCAGCGGGGCGAAAAAGTCGCGGTGGTGGATCTTCGCAATTCTCTGGAATGGGAAGACGGGGCGGACAAAATACCGGGCGCGCTGCATTTTGATTTTGAAGAACTTGAATCCCGCCACGAGGAGATTCCTCGGGATCGCGACGTGGTGCTCTACTGCACTTGACCCAACGAAGCCTCCAGCGCCCGTGCGGCGCTGCAATTGAAAAAGCGCGGAGTGAAGAGAGTGCGTCCCTTAGCGGGAGGATATGAAGCTTGGCTTGCCAAAGGCTTTCCCGTAGAGCCGCTGATGCCCGCTAGCGAGCCCCAAAATTTATGAGGACAATTCCGCTGAGGATGAGGCCAAGGGCGAGGAACTTTGGCGCAGTGATTGGCTCGCGGAAAAACAGGCGCGACCAAAGTAACGTCCAAACGTAACCCAGCGACACCATGGGGTACAAAACCGACAGTTCGCCGTGCTTAATGCCTCTGTAAAAGAAGCCGGATGAAATCAAAAATAGGGAAACTCCCACGAACGCCTGCCAGCTTAGGATGTGCCTGAGCCCGTAGCGAAGCCGTTCCGCTCCTAGTTTCAAAAACACGGCGCCGAAAGACCCTATGAAGGAGGCGATGAGAACCAGTAGCATCGAGCTGACCGGAGTTTTCACTTCGTCCCCGCCCGACCCAAAACGGTAACGCCCGCCATAATAACGGCAATCCCGGCGACCTTCCAAGGATTCATGGTTTCATGGAAGAAATAAACCGAGAGCATAGTGACCCAAACATAAGTGAGGGCGATCACCGGATACAACAGCGACAACTCGCCGTCGCGTAAAGCTAACATCAGCAGCAGAGTGTTGATGCCATAGAGAATATAACCGGCGAGCGAAGGCGGGTTGGTCAGGATCATGATCACATCGAAATGCGTGACCTGCGCAGAGCCGGTTTTCATCAAAATCTGAGCGCCAGCGCCCAAAATTGTGCACACAAATACCAGTGCGATGGATTGCAAGCGCGTGAAGGGCTTGTGCTGCTGCTGAGGCAAAGCGGAAGCTGAACTAATCATGCACCCTGAAGAAGAGATCTCAGAATATCAAGCTTTCCGATACAATGGGAGGCTGTGGAACGAGATAAAACCATCGTAGCGGAGAAGGCGGCGGAGAAGCCGCGGAAACCGGCGCGCACCGAAATATCGCGAGGCGTGATCGCCGAGTGGACCGTCACCATCATCCTGCTGCTGTTCGGCACGACGACATTGGTGCAAGCCTTCGTGATCCCGACAGGCTCGATGGAGGACACACTGCTGGTGGGCGATCACTTGCTAGTGGATAAGCTCGCGTTCGCTCCAGCGGGGGCAATCAGCAAGCATCTTCTGCCGTATAGCGACGTAAAGCGCGGCGACATCATCGTATTTCGCTACCCGGTCGACATACGCCAGACTTTCGTGAAGCGATGCATGGGCGTTCCAGGCGACCACATCCGGCTCGCGAACAAACAGGTCTATTTGAATGGCAAGCTTCTGAACGAGCCGTACGTGGTGCACAAGAGCTCGTACCTGGATACGTATCGGGACAATTTTCCCGGAGAGCCGAACAGCCAGGTCTACCCCCCGGCTCAAGATATGCTGGATCGCAATGTGAGCACAGGCAGTGAAGGAGCGCGCGAGGTGGTGGTGCCAGCAAACAGTTATTTTGCGATGGGAGACAATCGCGATAACTCTCTGGACAGCCGCTACTGGGGATTCGTGCCGCGCGAGAATATCATTGGCAAACCGCTGATTATCTACTGGTCGTACGACGCGCCCACGGAGCAGTTGTCGAACCCGACCATCGGACTGGATCACGTTCTGGACTTAGCACAGCACTTCTTCACAAAGACGCGATGGAAGCGAACTTTAAACTTGGTTCACAGCTACCCGGTGCAATAGCCGAATGGCCAATCCGAAATATTACGGCTTGATTCTGGCCGGAGGCAGAGGCACGCGCTTCTGGCCCCAAAGCCGGCGCCGACATCCCAAGCAGGTATTGAATGTCGCCGGTGAGCGGTCGCTGATTCAAGCAACGGTAGATCGGCTGGCACCAATAATTCCGCCGGAGCGAATCTGGATACTGACCAACGATTTTGTGCGCGATGAGATTGTTCGGCAGCTTCCGGAAGTTCCAAAAAAACAAATCATCGCCGAGCCGAAGCAGCGAAATACGGCGCCCGCAATCGGTCTTGCGGCGCACATTTTGCAGTCCATCGATCCCGATGCGGTGATGGGTGTGTTTCCGTCGGATCACGTGATTGCAAAACCGAAACGATATTTGCAGTGGGTGCGGAGAGCTTTCCAGGCGGCGCAAAAAGGCCATGTAACAGTGCTTGGGCTAACTCCGCGCTGGGCCGAGACAGGCTACGGATATATTGAGTTTCCGGAGGGCGCTTTGGCGGGTGAAATTTCTGAAGTCCGGAAATTTCGCGAGAAGCCCGACTTGAAGACCGCTCGCAAATATGTGGCGGCGGGGAGATTTTTTTGGAATGCCGGAATGTTCTTTTGGCGTGCCGACGTGCTGCTGGAAAACCTCCGGCTGCACCTGCCAAAAACGGCCACTCTGCTAGCGTCCCTTCCCGCTTTCGGCAGCCGAAATTTTGCCGCGCAACTGGCTCGGACGTTTCCACTTTGCGAAGACATCTCAATCGATTACGCAGTGCTGGAGCGGGCTGCGAAAGTCACGGGGATCGCTTGTGACGAAATTGGCTGGAACGACGTCGGCAGTTGGAACGCGGTGTACGAACTGCTGCCGCGGGATGCCGATCGAAATGCTTCGCGATCTGAGCTGATTGCTTCGGACAGCACCGGGAACTACATCGATGCCGGAAAGAAAAAACTAGTCGCGCTTCTCGGCGTGAAGGACTTGATTGTGATTGACACTCCGGATGCGCTGCTGATTGCGGACCGCAGTCAGGCGCAGAGGGTTGGCGACATCGTGAAACGCCTGGAAAAAGATCGCCGCGAAAACCTGTATTAGTGACGCCTTGTACTAGATTCGAGCGAAGACTGTTTCTAAAGTGCCTAGCGCCCGATCCACTTCTGACTCCGTGATGATGTAGGGAGGCAGAAAACGCAGCACCGTATCGTGCGTGCAATTTAGCAGCAAGCCTTCATTCATGGCGTCGAGAACGATCTGCTTGCCGGGGATATCGAGTTCGACGCCGACCATCAAGCCGTAACCGCGAACCTCGCGAATAAACGCATGGCGCGATGCGAGTTCGCGCAGGCCAGAGCGAAAATAGTCGCCCACGCGCCGCATCCGCGGGAGAAGCCCATCCAGAATGTCGAAGAATTCGATAGCGACTCGGCACGCCAAAGCATTGCCACCAAAGGTGGAGCCGTGCATCCCGGGCGCAATGGCCGCGGCGGCCTTCTCGTTCGCCGTGATTACACCAAGCGGCATCCCGCACGCTAGCGGCTTTGCCGCCACCATGATGTCCGGCATCACAGCGGGATCAGCCAGTTGATAGCCGAAGTAAGTGCCCGGGCGGCCCACGCCGCACTGGATCTCATCGAAAACCAGAAGCGCGTTGTACCGGTCGGCCAACTCCCGGACCTTGAAGGCCCAGGCGTCTTGAATGGGATAGATGCCGCCCTCGCCCTGAATCCATTCCACGACAATTCCGGCTGTGCGCTCGCTGAAAGCGGCTTCCAATTCCTCGAAATTATTCGCGTGAATGAAACGAATTCCAGGCAGCAGCGGCTCGAAATCTTTTCTGTACTTGGGCTGGCCCGTAATGGAGAGCGCACCGAGCGTGCGCCCGTGAAAAGAATTTTCGAGGGAAATTATCTCGAATTTCTCGGGGGAAATTTTGCGGCCATGGGAGCGAATCATTTTCAGCGCGCCCTCCATCGACTCGGTGCCCGAGTTGGTGAAAAAAGAGCGCTGCAAGCCGCTGACTTCGGAAAGCTTCCTGGCTAGCGGGCCTTGGTACTGGTGGTAGTAGAGGTTGGAAGTGTGGACCAGCAAACGGGTTTGTTCGTCGATGATCTTGACGATGCGGGGGTGCGCGTGACCCAGCGCGTTGACGCCGATTCCCGCGATGAAATCGAGATATCGATTGCCGGCGACGTCCCATAACCAGGGTCCGTCGCCGCGTTCGAGCACGAGCGGATAGCGCCCGTAATTTTGCAGCAAATAATCGGCTTCGAGCTGCATCACCTCGTCGGCAATGGCAGTAGTGATAAGACCCATTTACCGATCATACATGGATCTTCGTTTGAGACTACGCGACGGTCTTATGAAAAATACCGAGCAAGTTGAAGCTCGCGACGACACGTTGAACGGCTCCCTGGAAGAGCGCCGTGAGACGGTCCTTCGAGACCTCGTTTTTCAGCGCCGGATCGGTTTCAAAAACGTCGAAAACCGTGCTCATCAAGAGTTCCAGCTTGGCCTTGCCGCTGCCGGGCAGAGGAATTGCCATTTCTATCGCTTGCACCACATTCAGAATGGTGGGCAGCAGTTTCAGTATCAGTAACAGAGTGGACATGAGTTACTCCTTTCGGTTTGATGGTAGTGGGCGATTTGGGCGGGCGCCGGGGCGAAAAGAGGTAACTTGCTCAGAGTATTAGGGAATTAAACACGGTTTTGGCGTCACCGGAAGTGGCGTACGCTGAAACCGCGGGCGTCTTCCGCCGGTACTGTAAACGAGATTTTTTGGCGCGCGTCTGAAAAAATGGGGATATGGCATCCAAGTTAATAGGGCGCGGCTTTCTTCTTTTGAGTTTGACTGGCGGCGCTGGCATGGCACAGACACCCAAATTGCCCGATGGCACGGGCAAGGAAGCGACCGTGAAGGTTTGCGGTGCCTGCCACGCAGCGGCAGTCGTCGCGACACGGCAGGAAACACGAGAAGGCTGGAGCGCAATAGTCGAGGATATGATCCAGCGTGGCGCCAAAGGGACGGATGACGAGTTTGCCGATGCCGTGGACTACCTGACCGCGAACTTTCCGAAGACCGCGGCGGTGGCGAAGATCCACGTGAATCAAGCGTCAGCCAAGGACCTGGAAACCCAGCTGAGCCTTTCGGACAAGGAGGCCGCCGCAATCGTGCAGTATCGCCAGGAGAAGGGCGATTTCAAGTCGGTTGCCGATTTCAAGAAAATTCCAGGGCTTGAAACCGCGAAGATCGAAGCCCAAAAAGGCCGGCTCGTTTTCACCGCCTCGCATCAGTGATAAGATCCAACCGTCACTGTTGATTCCGCCCAACTTTCGAGGTTCCGCAAAAATGCTTAAACGAGATATCGTAATCATGCTGACGCTTGGGTGCGCGCTCTTGAACGGTGCCGACTGGCCAACCGACGGCGGCAACCCCAAGCGCACTGCCTGGCAGCAAGACGAAAAGATTCTCAACAAGAGTAACGTCAAGAATCTGAAGATCCTCTGGAAAATCAAGCTGGACAACCTTCCGCAGGAGATGCACTCGCTGTTTCCGCCGCTCATCATCGAGAAGGTGGCCACGCGCAGCGGGATAAAGCAGATCGCTCTCGAAGCGGGCATCTCGGACAACATCTACGCCATCGACGTGGAAACCGGCCAGCTCATCTGGAAAAAACATTTTGAGTATCCGACACCGGCGCGGCGCGGAAGCGAGGGCGACCCCCTATGCCCGCCCGGGCAGACGGCGACACCGGTGATCGGTCCGGCCAACGCTTCTGGCGCGCGCACGGTCTATGCGCTGGCGGGCGATGGCAAACTGCATTCGCTGAATCTGGGCGACGGCGAAGACGTGGCAGCGCCGTATCAGTTCGGGTACCCGAACGGAAAATCTTACGCGCTAAATTTATGGAACAACCTAATTTTCACGACGACGTCGCAAGGTTGCGCGGGGAATCCGAACCAGATCTGGGCGGTGGACATAACCGATGCTTCGCACAAGGTGATGACGTTCAATCCGCGCAGTGGCGGCTTGTGGGGACGCACGGGCGCGGCCATCGATTCGAGCGGCACCGCGTGGGCACCCACTGGAGACGGGCGATACGACGCGGCGGATCATGTCTATGGGAATGGGCTGATCGGCGCGCGGGTCGAAGGCACGGAACTGAAGCTGAAGGATTGGTTCGAGCCCCGGAACTGGGTATGGCTGGAAAAGCGCGATCTGGACATGCAGGTGACACCCGCTATCTTCGATTTCAAAGGCAAGGAGATGATGATCACTGGCAGCAAGGAATGCCGCGTGTACCTGCTGGATACGAAGTCGGCGGGCGGCGACGATCATCAGACGCCGCTCTATCGGACTCCGCTGTTGTGCAACGAAGAGGCGGATTTCCAATCGGCGGGAATTTGGGGCAGCATGGCGAGCTGGGAAGATTCAAATGGGACGCGTTGGGGCCTGACTCCATTTTGGGGGCCAGTCCATCCAGACTTCAAAGTTCCGGTTTCTTATGGCCCGGTTAAGCATGGCGCGGTGGTGGCATTCAAGGTGGAAGATAAGGGCGGCAAGTATCAGCTGACTCCAGCCTGGATGTCGCGCGACATGGATCAAGCCGAGCCGCCGGTGATTGCCAACGGCGTGGTTTACTCGTACGGCAGCGGCGAAAACACTCGGCAGGCTTATGCGGACAAAGGTCTGGCGGACTACAGTCCCCTGCGTATTGCGGCCTCCACGCACGCGGTGTTATATGCGCTCGACGCGCAAACCGGCAGGGAACTATATTCGAGCGGCGATCAAATCGCGTCGTTCAACCACTTCAGCGGTCTATCGGTAGCAAACGGTCGCGTGTACATTGCGACGTATGACAGCGTGCTCTATTGCTTTGGCATTCCGGAAACGCGCTGACATCCGCTTGAAACTTTGGAGATTCCATCATGAGACGATTTGCAGCTCTAGCGGTGATGACGATAAGTGGTGCATGTCTGGCGAACGCGCAGGGGCGGCCGGTCGACTGGCCGTCTTACGCAGGCGACGCGCAGCGCAGCGGCTGGGAAAAGAGCGATTCGAGAATCACCAAGGACAACGTCAAAGATTTCAAACTGGTCCTGAAGCGCAAACTTGAGACCCAGCAAAAGGGATTGCAGCCGTTGACGCCCCCGGTGGTGATTGGGATGTTGATCTCGTATCGCGGCTTCAAGGAGTTGGCGTTCGTCGAAGGCAGCGGTGGGAATCTGTGGGCAATCGACGCGGACATGGACCGGATCTTCTGGCAAAAACAAATGGTATCTGGAGCCGTAAAATTGCGCGGCGGCAGCGCAGCATGTTCGGGAGGATTCGCGGCGACACCGGCCTTGACGCCTCCCATGGTGTTCGGTAAGCGGCCCGCGGGGGGGCGAGCCAAGGCGGCTGCTTCGGTCAGCGGCGCGCGCGCGGCCGCTCTTGGCGGCGGCGGATTTGGCACCCCTAGGCCTGTCTTTGCCGTGACCCCCGATGGCAAGTTGCACGTGATGAACACATCGAACGGCGACGCTTACGAACCTCCCGTCAACTTTATTCCCGCAGGAGCAAAGTCATCGGGCCTGACCGTATCGGAAGGCGCCGTGTACACGACGACAAGCGGAGGATGCGGCGGAGCGCCGAACGCCGTGTGGGCTATCGATCTGGCGTCGCCGGAATCCACAGTGGCGTCGTATCCCGTCGCCGATGCGAACGTGTCTGGAGTGGCTCTGGGGACGGACGGCACGGTGTATGCGCAAACCAGCGCGGGCGCACTGCTGGCGCTGACTCCGAAAGAGCTGAAGCTGAAGAGCTCGTTCACGGCGCCGGAGAGCGATGTAAAGCGTGGCGCTTTGAACGTGCCCACACCCGTGGTGTTCACTTACAGGGATCGCGATTTAATTGTGAGCGCGGGACGCGATGGACGATTGTATTTACTGGATTCGAGCGTGAGCACTCCGTTGTTTCAGACGCAGCCTTTATCCACGGATCGCGGCGTGTGGGGCGGAATTTCAAGCTGGCAGGATGCCAACGGAACGCGCTGGGTGCTCGCGCCTGTGTGGGGTTCAATCAATCCCGAGTTGAAGCTGCCTTCGTCGAATGGCCCCGCGCCGAATGGATCCATTGTGGCGTTCAAGGTGGACGAGCAGAGCGGACTCCCCGTATTGACTCCGGCGTGGGTATCGCGCGACATCATTTCTCCAGAGCCGCCGGTGATCACCGGAGGAATGGCTTTCGCGCTCTCCGCTGGAGCGTATGGGAAGGACGAGCGCGCCAAGAGTTCGAGCCACGCGACGCTCTATTCGCTGGATGCGGAAACGGGCAAAGAATTGTATTCAACCGGAAACCAGGTGACCGCGCCGGCCAATTTGACGGGGATCACGCTGGCGAACGGGCGGGTTTACTTTACGACGAATGATGCAACGCTGTGGGCGTTTGGGGTGTTTCTGGAGCGCTGAGCGCGCTTACTGCTTATCGAACATATAAATCAGATCGAAAGCTCCCCCGCCAGTTTCGATATGCGCAGTCTGCTTTAGAGTTTTTCCATCGGGCGAAAGGCCCCACTTGCCCTTGATCGTGACTTCGCCTTGACCAAAGTCGGCTTTAGTTTCTATCAGCAAAAATTCGCCTTCCCACGTGACCGTGCTCTTGGCTTCGCGGTCGAAAAATGTGTTGGTGCACGGCTTGCCATCGGTGGTGTACTTGACGTCGTAATTCATGTCGCCCTGTGGGCCGCCGCTGGCTGATGTCGTAACGTTGAGCTTGGGATCTTTATGATCGATTTTCTGAGTCATTGAAGTGGGCGGGGGCATGGGGCCCATCTCACTTTTCTCGATATTCAATTTCCAATTTCCGGTGAAGTCGGGTTTCGGCGCGGCAGCGGCGTTTGCGAATGCCGCCATGAAAAACAGTGCGAATGAGGCAAGAAGATTATTGGTCATAAGTCCTCGGGATTGAATTAGTTTAGCGTGTTTTCCCCGAATGCGTTCGAGCTCGCCAGATTAACTTTGCTACAGAATGGCAACGCGCGGAATCGGGTTCCCGTCTCTCAAAGCGTAGGGGAGGTAACGGTATGAAACGGGTTTTAATCGGCAGTTTAGCGCTGTTAGCAATGATGATCGCACCCGCCACTTCGTTCGGGAGAGATCGGGACCGGGATGATCGCGGACAGGATTACGATCAACAGGGCTACCAATCCAACTATCACTATCCTGTGCAGGATCGCTATGAAACTCGTGGGTACAACAACTATCAACGGAATGCATACGCAAAACCGCGCAACGGAAACTACAATTATGGCCGTAACGGGTACGGCGATTGGAACCGAGATAGGCTGGAGCGGGACGCGGTTTATGTCGGAGGGGGCGCCGCCGCGGGTGCTGTCTTAGGAGCGCTTATCGGTCACGGAAGAGGCGCGGCCGTCGGTGCTCTTGCGGGTGGTGTCGGCGGGTATTTGTATAAGCGGCACAAAGATAACACCTACAACGACTACGGCTACGGACGCGGCTACTAAACGAACAACGACACCTCTTACATTTTCGTTGCAGGTCACGGGCGTCAGGGCAACCTGACGCCCGTTTGCATTGCGGAATGTCGTAGGCTCAAAGGCAATGCAAAATCGATTGATTGTAGCGTTGGCATTTTTTCCATTGCTGGCACAGGCGGCAGAGCCGGCTCCGCCGCTAGACGGATATTCCCCTGCGGCGAGCTTGGCGGAGCGCGACTGGGAAGCGAAATTTCGCGATCTTCCCTCTCCGCACAATCAGCGCGAGTTCATGCGACGGCTGACTGCCTGGCCGCATCACGTCGGCTCCTCCTACGACAAAGTCAACGCCGAGTGGCTGCTAGCGAAGTTCAAGGAATGGGGTTACGACGCGCAAATCGAAACCTTCGATGTTCTCTTCCCTACCCCGAAAGAGCGCAAGCTGGAGCTGCTTTCTCCACGCATATTCGTCGCGAGTTTGACGGAGCCAGCGGTCAATCAGGACCCGACATCCAATCAAGCCGCCGAGCAATTGCCCACTTACAACGCATATTCCGGTGACGGCGACGTGACCGGTCCCCTGGTCTATGTGAACTACGGGATGCCCGCCGATTACGAAGAACTCGACCGTCTCGGCGTCTCCGTGAAGGGCGCAATTGCGATCGCGCGATACGGCAACGGCTGGCGCGGCGTGAAGGCGAAGGTCGCGGCGGAACACGGCGCGCTGGGCTGCATCATCTATTCCGATCCGGGCAATGACGGCTATGCGGCAGGACAGGTATTTCCCGCCGGAGCGTTTCGTCCGAAGACGGGCGTGCAGCGCGGGAGTGTGATGGATACGCAATATCCAGGAGATCCGTTGACCCCTGGCGCGCCTTCGGTTCCGGGGACAAAGCGGCTGGCGCTAGCGGACGCCCAGACCATTCAAAAAATTCCCGTGCTGCCAATTTCGTACGCCGACGCGCAACCACTGCTCGAAGCGATGGACGGACGCGTGGCTCCGCGCGAGTGGCGCGGCGGACTGCCGGTCACGTATCGCATTGGGCCGGGAGCGGCTAAAGTCCATCTCAAGATGCTTTCGAATTGGGGCCAAGCGAAGCTCTACGACGTGATCGCGCGCCTGAAAGGCGCGACGCTTCCGGACGAGTGGGTGCTCCGGGGAAATCATCATGACGCCTGGGTGAATGGCGCTGAAGATCCGGTGTCGGGGCTCGTGTCGCTGCTCGAAGAGGCGCGCGGCTTTTCCGAATTGAAGAAACGGGGATGGCAGCCGAAGCGAACAATCATTTTCTGCGCGTGGGATGGCGAAGAGCCTGGGTTACTCGGATCCACCGAGTGGGTGGAGGCGCACGCGGAGGAACTGTTACATCACGCGGTCGCTTACTTCAACAGCGATACGAACGGGCGCGGATTTTTCTATGCGGAAGGCTCGCATGTGCTGGAGAAATTCATCAACTCGGTGGCGCGCGACGTGATGGATCCCGAAACGGACATGACGGTTTGGAAACGGCGGCAACTGCTGGATATCTCGCGAGCGCGCAATCCAGAAGATCGCGAAGAGGCGCGCCACCGCACAGATTTGCGCATCGGAGCGTTGGGCGATGGGTCGGACTACACAGCCTTCATCCATCATTTGGGGATTCCGTCGGCGGACATCGGTTACGGCGGGGAGACCGAGGGCGGCATCTACCATTCGATCTACGACGATTTTTATTGGTTCACACATTTCGGCGATCCCAAATTCTTATACGGCCGCGCGCTTTCGCAGACTATAGGTACGGCAGTAATGCGGCTGGCCGATAGCGAGCTGCTGCCTCTGGATTTCGCGGGCTTCGCGGACACCGTAAAGAAGTATATGGGCGATGTACAGAAGCTTCTGAAAACCAATCAGGACGAGATTCGCGAGCGCAATCGCCAGATCGACGAGGGCGTCTTTGGAGCTGTTAGCGACCCGGAAAAGCCCGTGAAAGCCCCGCCAGCGAGGGAGATTCCCCCGCATTTTAACTTTGCGCCGCTGGAAAATGCGCTCGACGCCCTGACTGCAAGTGCCGACCGGTTCGCGAAGGAAGTGGCACGCGTGCAGAGCGCGGGGTTGCAGGTAAATGCGGCAACGCTGGACCGCGTGAATCATCTGCTGATGGAAAGCGGACCGAAGTTGACGGACTCATCCGGGCTGCCGGGGCGTCCCTGGTTCCAGAACCAGATTTACGCGCCCGGAGCCTACACGGGGTATGAAGCCAAGCCGCTTCCCGGTGTGCTGGAAGCGATGGATCGCAAGAATTGGGCAGAAGCTGAGTCGCAAATTCCAAGAGCCGCTGCCGCTCTGCAGCGGGAAACCGCCCTTATCGATGAGGCTGCGATGCTCCTGAAGGATGCGGGGAAATAACTAAGCCGCAGATTTGATCAGCGAAACCTCGAGGTCGATCTTCAGCGTGTCGCCGATTAGGATTCCGCCCGTTTCAAGCGCTGCGTTGTAGGTGAGACCGAAGTCCGCGCGGCTGATCTTGGTGGTGGCGGAAGCGCCCACGCGTGTGTTGCCGAATGGATCTTTTCCTTCTGGAGTAGGGCCTTCGACCTTCAGCACCACCGGCTTGGTGACGCCGTGGATGGTCAGATCGCCGGTCAGATTATATTCGCCCTCACCCGCCAACTCGATCTTCGTGCCCTTGAACGTGATTTCCGGGTATTTGGCCGCGTCGAGGAAATCGGGGCTCTTAAGGTGACCGTCCCGCTGGTCATCGAGAGTGCTGATGGTGGAGACATCAATCGTCGCGTTCACCGAAGCGTCAGAGGGGTTTTGCGGATCGTAAACTACCGTGCCTGTCACGCTGCGGAAACCGCCGCGCACGTTGGAAATCATCATATGGCGAACTGTGAACTGCGCGCTGGAGTGCGCCGGGTCGATTTGATACGTAGTCTTCATAAAGTTTTTGGCCTCTCGTTAAGATCGATATCTCGACATCAAGATAGATGAGGCACGCGATTTTAGGATTCGGGAATCTTGGGCGGCAAGGTCATTTTATCTCGATATCGAGGTAAAATGAGGCGTGAGCCGCCGACCGAAAGCCAAGGATGACACGAGCGCGCCCCGCGTCTGGATGGTGCTCTGGAAAGCATCTCGGGCCGTTGAGTTGCACGCTTTCCGCAGTATCGCGGGCATCGGGCTGGGGAGAACGGATTTTGCCGTGCTAGAGATCTTGCTTCACAAAGGCCCCCTTCCGGTGAACACGATCGGGAAGAGCGTGCTTCTTGCCAGCGGATCGATTACGGCCGCGATCGACAGGCTGGAATGCAAAGGATTATTGCAAAGGATGGCGAACCCCAGCGATCTGCGTGCTCGGATCGTGAAGCTAACCGCATCCGGACGGCGACTGATCCAAAAGGCCTTTCAGCGACATGCCATCGATATGGAAGAAGCCCTGACGAGTTTGAGCGCTGGCGAGCGGCTTGAGCTGGTGCGACTGCTCAAGAAGATGGGGCTGTGGGCCGCATCAATACCCACTTGCTAGTGGGTACTGGCGCAGGTGTAACGATCTATTCGCAAAATCTTTATATAACTTTTATGAATGGGATTTATCCAAATTATCGCTTATGGTGGCGATAGGATCGCTTGTTATACTTAGCCTCCAACCAATGAGAATTGCGGCTGACGGATGTGGCGCTCGTCGCGTTGTTTAGTGAATCGAAATCAGACTACTGGAGGAAGGTAACCAAACATGGCGGACCAAAAACCACCGCAAATGCAAGCGACGCTCGGCTTAACTGGGCTAACGATGAACGCGATGGCGCTGATCGCGCCGGGAGCCTTTCTCTGGCTCACTTTCGCCATCCAAGGCGCGACCGGAGCCACGGCTCCGGCGATGTGGTTCGGGATTATCATTGCGCTGTTGCTGTGCTTGGCAACCGCCGTCTGCTACGCGGAAATGGCCAAGCTGTACCCTGGCACCGGCAGCTCGTATTACTTTGCGGAGCAGGCGTTTCTGAATCACGACAAGGCTTGGCGCTACGCCCGGCTATCGAAGTTCATCGTCGGCTGGGGGTCGCACCTCTATTACTGGATCTATCCGGGCGTGATGGTAGGAGTCACGGGGATATTCGTCGGATTCGTCGTGGGCACCTTGTGGCCGAACTTTATGAGCGCCAGCAATCCGGGTCCCGCATTCATGATGCTGGTCGCTACCCTGTTCTCGTTTGCAGTGGCTTACATCGCCTCTCGCGGCGTCAATGGCTCCACTTCGGTCAACATCGCGATCAACGTCATCCAAATCAGCGCCCTGATAGTGTTCTCGGTGCTGGCCCTGAGCTACCGCATGAATCATCCCGCTGGAAGCACGGCGTTGCAGTACGATTCGAGCTCCGGCTCGACTTACAACTACGAATTTCTCACTGCGCCGGTGACGGCGAATGGCACGACGACCGATACAATCGTGCGCGATGCGGGCGGCGCTCCGAAGCCGAAGCTGGACGCGGCCGGGCAGCCGGTGCCGTTCAAAATCGCCTATCCCGAAAAAGATTCCGCCGGTGTCTTTCAAAGCCATCCGAACGCCGCCTCCGTAGTGGGTGTGCATAACTGGGGATGGGGTTTCGTGCAGGCCACCGTCGCGATTTTGATCCTGGTTGGCTTTGAATCGGTGACAGCCATGGGCGGCGAAGCCAAGAACGCCAAGCGGGACGTGCCGATCGCGGTCATTACTTCTTTGCTGGTTCAGGGCGCCTTCTGTTACCTGTTCGAGTACTTCGCGGCAAACTATTTCTTGAGTAGCGGTTACACCATGGCGACGGCGGCGGGATCGTCGGCCCCCATTGGGGACATGATGATCATTGTCGGGGACGCATTCTTTGGGCAGGGACATGGCAGAACGTTCATGCTGATCGAAGCGGTAACGGTGTTTTTGGCGCTGATCGGAACCACGCTCTCTTGCATGAATACGGCGGCGCGCGTGACTTACTCCATGGGCAAAGACGATGAAGTGCCGGAGCATTTCGGGATGCTGCATTCCGAGACGTTGACGCCCCATCGCGCGATCTGGACCCTGGCGGTCATCTCGGCGGTTTTCGGATGCCTGGCGGTGATTATGCCGTTCGGCGATGCCGCCGCGCCCGCGGATGCGACCATTAAAGCGATACCCCAGGGTTTCTGGTCCAGCTTCGGATATCCTTCCCATGACGCCATGGCCGCTCTTCCGAATTCTCTGCTGACGATCACGCTGGCATCGAATTTCGGCACTTTCCTGCTGTATATGTTAAGCTGCGTGACCTGCATTGTCTGTTACCACGGCCATCCAAAGTTCAGCATGGTGCGGCATCTGTTCATTCCAGTGTTTGGGCTCTTAGCCAATCTGGGGTGCATGGCGTTTTACCTGATCGGCCCGTTCATGGGGTACGGCACAAAGATGGAACCTCTGCTGGCGCTGGGACTGGCGGCGGTTTGGGCGATCTATGGCGGTATGTATTTCATTCGATCCAGTAAGTCCAAGGGCCGTACCACGCTAGTGGCAGAACGCGGGCAGGGGGCTGCTTACTAAAGAGCTCGCTTGAAATATGGGGACACGGGCAGGTGAAAGCCTGCTCGTGGTCTGTCTAGTTCTATGTTGGAGGTTGAATTCGCGCAGTTCTCAGACCCTGGACGCGTGCGCGGGCATAACGAGGATTTTTCGGGATACGCGCTGCCCGAGACTTCCGAACAGGCTCAAACCCGGGGCTGGCTGTTTGCGCTGGCGGATGGTGTCGGTGGGCAGGATCGGGGAGAAGTGGCGTCGCGGGCGGCAGTGGAAACGGTCACCGCCGGGTTTCTGGCGGCCCCCAGCGGTCAGCCGTTAAATGCATTAGTCCCTCGCCTGATTCAGGCGGCAAACACAAAAATTCTGGAAATGCACTCCGCTTCGCCAGGAGGTTCCACAATGGCAACCACGTTCGTGGCTTGCGCGTTGCGGTTCGATCGGGCAGTGGTGTCACACGTTGGAGATTCACGCTGCTATTTGATCCGTCGGGGCCATGCGCTGGCTCTCACACGCGATCACACCGTGGTAAATGAGCAAGCGCGCCTTGGGCTGCTCTCCGCACAAGAAGCGGCCGACGCCTCCACACGCCATCTTTTGAGCCGGTCTCTAGGGGGCGGTCTCTTTGTCGATGTGGATACCGAGGAACATCAAATATTCGCGGAAGATGTTCTTTTGCTTTGCTCGGACGGGCTGCATGGCTCGGTGGATGAATTTGATATTGGACGAATTGTGAGCCACGGCGTGAATTTGAAAGGCGCCGCCCGGGAGCTTGTAGCGCTTGCCAACAAACGGGACGGCGGCGATAATATTAGCGTACTTTTGATCCGCATAACTGGTGTCGAGCGTGTGGGCATGTATCGCGGCCGCCACTACAAGTTGCGCTAGTCAGTGCCTGACGCCGATCTGCCATGACCTCACTCCACGCTGGAGACAAACTCGACGACTACTCCATAGATTCGCTGGCTGCGCGAAGCGGCATGGCATCCATATTTCGAGCCACCGACACGCGCACCGGAATACCGGTTGCGATCAAAATCCCGCATCCCGAAATGGAATCGGACCCAGTTTTCTTCGAGCGCTTCCACCGCGAGGCAGAGATCGGAAAAGCGCTGGACCACCCAGGCGTAATGAAGGTGCTCGCCGATAAAAGCGGCAAAACGGTTTACATGGTGATGGAGTGGGTCGATGGCCGCCTGCTTCGCGAAATCATGGTGCAACAGCGGAAGCTGCCAGCCGAGCGTGCGGTTCGCATCGTGGGGCGAGTCGCCGAGGCACTCGATTACATTCACAAGCACGGGGTGGTGCATCGCGATCTGAAACCCGAAAATTTGATGGTTGACGATGAGGACCAAATCAAGCTGATCGATTTCGGAATCGCGGGCAAGGCCGGAGCCCGCAGGCTAACCTTCGCGAAACTCTCGCAGGTGATGGGGACGCCGGAATATATTTCGCCCGAGCAAGTGAAGGGCAAGCGGGGCGATGCGCGCAGCGATGTTTATTCCCTAGGCGTGATGCTATATGAAATGCTGACCGGCAAGCCGCCGTTCACCGGGGAAAATCCGTTCGCAATCATGAACGACCGCCTGTTGAATAACCCTGTGCCGCCGCGCGAGATCGACAGCGAGATTTCGCCGGAACTGCAGGAGGTGGTGTACCGGGCGATGGAGCGAGATCCGGCGAACCGCTATCGCAGCGCGCATGAGATGGCCTTCGACCTGGAGCATTTGAGCGATGTGGGCGTCTCGGAGCGGCCCGAACTGCATGACTGGAAACAGCGCCGCACCGCGCGAGGGTCGCAGGTGCTTTACTACATTATGCTGGCGCTAATCCCGGTGGTAATTTTCGGGCTGCTGTTCTACGTCGCCAAGCACACGTAAATTTCCCCAGAAAACCTCATCTCCTAAAAACAAATTAGTTGTTGGTTTTGCGGAGTGCGTGTTACAATTCACGAAAAGTAAACTCGTTTAGCTAAGCCGCTGGCTTGAGTTAAACACCGCAACCTGTCCGCGCGGAAGACCTCGTCGGTCTCAAAGTCACTCGATTTAGTCACATTTCGTGGAATTCAAAAAACTTTGAGGGGGTAATTCGCATCATGTTCAGTTTTTCGTCACGATCGTTCGCTCGATATTCGTTTGCGTTGCTTACAGTTTGCGCCGGGGGGCTCGCGCTCCAGGGCCAGTCTTATTACGGCGCTGTCCGCGGAACCGTGTTAGACCCCAACGGGGGCGCGGTGGTAACCGCAAAGGTCACGTTAACGAACGAGGGCACATCCGGCCAACGTTCGTCTACCACCGCGTCCTCCGGCGATTTCATATTCAGTGAAGTGATACCGGCCACTTACTCGGTGAGGGTGGAGTCGCCCGGCTTCAAGACGTTCGAACGGCACGGAATTGTCGTAGGCACGCAGCAACAGGTTTCATTGGATATGAAACTGGATGTCGGTCAGGTGTCGGAAAGCGTGAAAGTCACCGAGTCCGCGCCGCTGATCGAATCGTCGACCGCATCGCAGGGCCAAGTGCTCGACAATAAGCAACTCACTGAACTTCCCAACCTCGGGCGCAATCCGTTCATGCTTTCGAAGCTGGCGGCGAACGTGGTGCCAGTCGGCAATCCGGCCTATAACCGGATGGAAGATCAGAGCGGTTCGTCGTCGATCTCGATTGCGGGCGGTCCGGTGCGCGGCAATAACTATCTGATCGATGGCGTGCCCATTACGGACTCGAACAATCGCGCAATTATTATTCCGGCGATCGAAGCCGTCGAGGAAGTCAAAATTCAGGCGAACACTTACGATGCCGAAATGGCCCGCACGGGTGGCGGTATGTTCAACACGCTAATGAAGTCGGGCGGCAATACATATCACGGAAGCCTGTACGGCCACTTGCGCCGCACCGCGTGGGATGCCAATAGCTTCTTCAACAACGCCGCCGGGATCCCGATTACCAATCAGCCCAACGACACATGGGGCGCTAGTTTTGGCGGACCCGTCATCATACCTAAACTCTACAACGGCAAGAACAAGACGTTCTTCGCTCTGGGATTTGAGCACTATGACGATACTCAGTCCGCATCTTCGCTCTTCAATGCGCCGACCGCGCTGGAACGAATTGGAGATTTCTCGAAGACCGTAACGGCTAGCGGCGCGCCTCTGATCATCTACGACCCGCTGTCCCCCGGCGGCCGAGCCCCGTTCCCTGGGAATGTGATCCCCGCGAACCGAATCAACCCGGTAGCCAAGGCCATCGCAGCTAGTTATCAGGCGCCTCAAACAGCACCCCGATATTATGGCGACAACGACATCTCAGCTTCGGCCAGTTTGCCCGCGCGCGCCGCCCAGTATACGGCCAAGCTCGACGAAGACTTCACGTCATGGTGGCGCGCCAGCGTGAGTTATCTCCGCTACTTTTCGCTCGAACCCGGCAATAGCTGGTTTAACAACCCCTCGACACCGGACGGATGGCGATTGCTGCGCCGTGTCGATACGACACAACTGAATAACCTGATTACGGTCAATCCGTCTACCGTCGTGACGGTTCGGTACGGCTTCAACCGGTTCCCGAACTATAGTTACAACTCGAGTCAGGGATTTGACTTGACCAGCCTCGGATTTGATTCATCTCTGGTCAGCCAGGTGCCTCGCGCGAAGGCTCAGTTTCCCTACGTTCCCATGACCAATCTCTACTCGCTGGGCGTGAACGACAACAACTCGCTGGTGGTTCTCTCGTCCGATAACTTTGGCGCCAGTATTGCCAAATTCCTGGGCCGCCACAGTCTCAAGGCGGGGTTTGATTACCGTAAAATCAAGGCCGCGGGCAATGACTTCAACGATGCGGAAGGAAATTACTCGTTCAACGGTATCTTCACGAAATCCGCGCCAACCGCGGCGGGCAAGGGCGGCGCCGACCTGGCCGATCTCCTGCTCGGCTATCCATCGAGCGGCAACATCTACACATCGACCAAACTCTCCCAGTTCGCCAATTACTACGGCTTGTACATTCAGGACGACTTTCGGGTGAGTTCGAATCTCACCCTCAACATGGGATTACGTTGGGAGCATGAGGCTGGACTCGGAGAGACTCATAACGGCATTGTGGTTAATTTTGACAGGAATGCAGCGAATCCGCTGGCAGCCAATGTCACGGGGATTTCGCCAAAAGGCGTTGTGAATTACGCGGGGACCAACGGAAAGACAACGGTAGGAAATCCATATAGCAATAAGTGGGGGCCGCGTTTCGGGGCGGCTTATCAATGGAATTCAAAGACCGTGGTACGCGCCGGCTACGGCGTCTTTTTCGCGCCCCAGTTCGCGCTGGGCTACCCGATTGCCACCGTGGGTTACAACCAAGCTACGTCTTACATCGCTTCCACCGACAACAACCTGACACCGGCGGGATCGCTTTCAAACCCGTTTCCAAACGGAATTCTGCAGCCAGTGGGCAGCACGCGCGGCACCTCCACCGGCATCGGCCAGAGCTTTTCGCTGGTTGATCCCGATGCCCGCTCGCCCTATGTGCAGCAGTACTCGTTCGACATCCAGCGGGAATTGCCTTTCAACACCGCGATCGAAGTGGGATTCGTCGGGTCAAAATCCAGTCATCTCGCGCTTGGCGCCGGGACCATTAACGCAAACGCACTCGACCCCAGCCTTCTCCGGCTGGGACCCGCTCTCACTCAGCGCGTGCCGAATCCTTTCTACGGGAACGGCGGCGCCGGTGTAATCGGCACGGCCAAGATCCAGGCGTCACAACTGCTTCTGCCCTACCCAACGTTTGGCTCGATAAATCTAGCATTCAGCGATAACAACAAAGCGCTCTACCGATCGTTCATATTCAAAGCCCAAAAGCGCTACAATTCGGGTTTGACCCTGCTATCGACGTTCACATGGTCGCGAAATCGCGACGAATCGAGCGGCGGCGTGGGCAATACTCTCAACAGCGGCGCGAAGGCTCCGCAAAACCCGTATAACATGGCAGCGGAGTATTCGTTCTCAAACATCGACACTCCGTTCCGCTGGGCCACCGCAGTTTCTTACGCGCTGCCGTTCGGCAAGGGCAAAGCGATGCTCAACGGAAGCAAAATCACGAACTATATCGCCGGCGGATGGAGCCTGAACGCGGTGTCGGTCTTCCAAACCGGCTTCCCGCTGCAGATCACACAGGCGACGAATTTCAACTCGGCCTTCGGATACGGAAGTCAGCGGCCGAACGCCACCGGCGTTTCACCGGTCACCAGCGGAAGCTTGGAGGACCGGCTGAATTATTACATCAGCGCGGCGGCTTTCTCAGTGGCCCCGCAATTCACTTTCGGCAACGTCAGCCGGACGATCGACATGCGCGGACCGGGACAAGTGAACTGGGACATGTCGGCGTTCAAGGACATATTGATTCGGGAAACGCTCAAGGGGCAGTTTCGGTGCGAAGCGCTCAACGCCATGAATACGCCGTTATTTTATGGACCGAACGTATCCTACGGCAGCAGTGCTTTTGGGAAGATTACCACGCAGGCGAACTTCTCACGGCAACTGCAGTTGGCGCTGCGGTTCTCTTTCTAACGAGGGAGTGGGACGGGCAAGGCGGCATAGGCTCCGTAGCTCATTAGTGCGTCAAATCGTCTGAATGCGTGAAAAAGTCTGGGTACGCGCCCGCCCCGAGTTCATGGAGATCCATGCCTTGCCTCTCGCCTTCGATAGCGACACGCTGCGGATAGAAACGGTTGATCGCAATGTTCACTCCATAGGTTAGCGGCAGAATGAAACCGATCAGCGTCCCCACGCCGATCAACTGTGCCAGCCATTGAGCCGTATCGTTGCCGACGAAAAGGCCCAACGCAAGCAACCCCCAGATGCCCCCAATAGCGTGGACGGAAACCGCGCCGCCTGGATCGTCCACAGTCAATCGCAATTCTAGAAATTCCACTGACAAGGTGACTAGGCAGCCCGCGACGGCTCCAATTAAAACCGCTGCCGCCGGGGGCACGAATCCGCAGGCCGCGCTGCTCGCGGTCAATCCGCCCACCCAACCGTTAGCGCAGAGGGAGGCATCCGGTTTCCCGAAACGAACCCGAGTGATCGCAGCGGCAGCGAGGGCGGATGCCGCGGCCGATAGCGTGGTATTGATAGCGACCAACACCAACTTGGTGGGATCGGCGGCCGCAAAAAGCATCGACCCGGCGGAGTTGAGACCGGTCCATCCGGCGAGCGTAAGCAGACACCCGAACATCACCAGAACGGTGTTGTGACCGGGGATGGCGGCGGGCATCCCCTCCTTGGGATACTTGCCTCGGCGCGGTCCGAGAATCCATGCGACAGCCAGCGCGGTTAAGCCGCCGACCGATTGGATGGAGCCGGACCCCCCGGCATCTAGAAATCCACGCCCGAGGCCGTAGTTCGTCCCCAACTGGGCGAGCCATCCGCCCCCCCATGCCCAATGGGCGAAAAGCGGATAGGTTAAACCGGCAAGAAATATAGTGGAAATGCACATGGCGCCGAGACGCCACCGATCCGCGCCGCTGCTCAATGGAATGATGGCCGCGAGCGCGACGCTGTATAACTGGAGCCACACCGCGAGCGAAACCGGAGAGAGATCGAGTGGGATGCCGCGGAGGAAGAAAGGTTCGGCGGCAACCCAGCTCCAGGATTTCTGGCCGATCGTAAAAGCGTGGTCGGGGCGGCCTGGAAAACCTTGCAGCGCGTATCCGCAGAAAAAGTAAATCAGGACCGCAACACCGAACAAGCATAGAGCCGCGAGCATGGCGTGAGCGGCGCTGCGTGAGCGGCCGAGGCCCGTATTGATGAGCGACAGTCCGGCGGCGGCGAAGGGGACTAGCAGAATTGAAACCACGCATAGCAGCACCGTTAGGTTCACCATTTGTGGGCCCGTGGAAGCAGATGCGATCGGAAGACGAGCACCAAACCAAGCAACTCGACCGCTGTTCCGGCCAGCACGAAACCGATCCGCGGACCCAGAGTTTTCAGGGCGGCAAGTGCCGTTAGGTCGATGCTCCATCCGGCGACGAGCAGGAGAAATCCGGCGAGCCGCGTGAAGTTGTGGGTAGAGGAACTCCTGTTTGGCTGAATGGTTGCCCGCCTTGGTTCAATAGAATGTCACATACTACTACAGAAGGTTGACCCATTACGCCGTACGCTGAAACGAATCCATCCGATAGAGAACTTCTATAGGCCGCACCGTTGGCAAATAGCGTTAAGTTGGGTGAGAATCGAGAGACGGGATCGACTTGAAATTGTAATCTGGAATTCCAGCTTAAAAGGATATGCATGATCAACGAGTTACAGGACTTTTTGCGGCTGCCATACACGGAACTTGAAGAGCTGAACTTGAAGGCTAAGGAACAGCGGATGGGCCGCGTTTCCGCCGATAAAATTGCTGAGGAGCGGCTCAAATATTTAACCGACGAGAAACGGATCAAGGCCGTGACGCTGCTGTTCAGCGATCTCGAAGGACGGCTCCACATTCTGGATTATGACAAGAAGTTTCTGGTGAAGAACTGGGACAACCTGACGTTCGACGGATCCTCGATTCGCGGTTTCACCGCGCAAAAAGAGAGCGATCTGCGGCTTTCGATCGATTGGTCTTCTTTCTATTGGGGTCCTTCGGACGTTTTTGGACCTGGGAAGGTGATGGTCTTCGGCGAAGTCATCGACAAGAACGGCGGCCCCTATTCCGCCGATATGCGCGCCATTCTGAAAGCGTATGCGGAAGAGCAGTTCAA